>CAXNEP010000132.1:0-6578 GCA_964200865.1 Cypionkella sp.
GGGGCGCCCATTGTTTTTGCTGTGGCTTGATGCCCATTCTGATTTTCATACCGTCGAAACCACGACATCGGGCAATTTGCACGGCACGCCCGTGGCCTATATCGCGGGGCGCACAGGCTTTGCCCCTTTCCCGCCTTTCCCCGCCCCTATTCCCGCTGAAAACATTTGCCTTTTTGGTATTCGCAGCGTCGATCCTGCCGAACATGCCGCCCTACTGCGCGCCGATATTGCCATCAACGATATGCGCGTGCTGGACGAGCGGGGCGTTGTTGCCCCCTTGGCCGAATTTTTGGCCCGTGTGCGGGCGGCCAATGGCCTATTGCACGTGTCTTTGGATGTCGATTTTCTAGACCCCGCCATTGCCCCTGCGGTTGGGACAACTGTCCCAGGCGGGGCCACCTTTCGCGAGGCGCATTTGGTGATGGAACTGCTGCACGAAAGCGGGCTGGTGACATCGCTGGATTTGGTGGAATTGAACCCGTTTTTGGACGAACGCGGCCGCACGGCCAAGCTGATGGTCGATCTGGTGGGCAGCCTGATGGGCCGCAAAGTATTCGACCGCGTGACGCGCAGTTATTAACGCCTAATCGGGGTCGCGGTAGATATGCCGTGCGCCTTGCCAATCGGTTACCATATATCCATGCGCGCTGCGTTCCAAATAATCTGGCCCAATGGGCACTTTGCCAAAGCCGCTCGGAATATCCAGCACATAGGTCGGCACCCCCATGCCCGACATACGCCCGCGCAGCTGGGCCATAATCGCTTGGCCTGCGGCAATAGTGGTGCGGAAATGGCTGGTGCCTTGCGCCAAATCGCAGTGATGCAGGTAATAGGGCTGCACGCGCAAGGTCAGCAGGGCGCGAAACAGCGCCTCTAATGTGGCGGCATCATCATTGACCCCGCGCAGCAGCACGGTTTGCGACACCATGGGAATGGCCGCATCTGCCATGCGCGCCAGCGCCGCGCGGGCGGCGGGGGTCAGCTCGTCTGCATGGTTGGTATGCACGCCGACATAGACTGTCGCGCGCGCCTTCAAAGCGGCAATCATCTCCGCATCAATGCGCTGCGGGGCGACAACGGGCACCCGCGTGTGCAGGCGGATGATTTGCACATGAGGAATGTCCGACAGGCGCGCCATAATCGCACCAATGCGGCGCGGGGACAGCGACATCGGATCACCGCCTGTCAAAATCACCTCCCAAATCGCGGGGGTTTTGGCGATATAATCCAGCGCCGCCGTCAGGGCGGGGTCTGGCAAAGCCGCCGCCTCGCCCACCACTTCGCGGCGGAAACAAAAGCGGCAATAGACCTCGCAGGCGTGGGTTGCGGCCAAAATCACGCGGTCGGGGTAGCGGTGGGTTATGCCATAGGTTGGGCTATGGGCGCTATCGCCGATAGGGTCGGTCAGCTCTTCTGGGCGGGTCACCAATTCGCGCGCATCGGGCACAAATTGCGCCGCCACGGCGGGGCTTTGTACGCCCGCCATCTCAGACGTGATACGAATGCGAAAATTTTCCTCGACCCGCGCCAAATCACCCGCCAGATGGGCGGCGACAAGGCCTGCCGCGATCAGGTCATCCACGCTGTTCAGGCTGGCATTTAGGGGTGCATTTGGGCTGTTCATAAGGCGGGCTTCTACACCCAAGCCCGCAGGGGCGGCAAGCGGGCGAATGGGCGCGGCAAAGGCGGGCGAATTCGCCCCTTATCCACAAGCAAAGCGCGTAAAGTGCCCTGCTTGCCTTGCACCATGGGTGGGGTTTGGTATAGGGTCTTTCCAACAATATCTAGAGTTTTGACCAAAGGCTTAGTGCTGTGAGCGATCCAACCGATACCCCGCCAGACGCCCCCGAAAACAGCGGCGAAGGCGCAGCCCCCCGCGCCATTCATGACGGGCCGCAAATCGATATCGCGGCAGAAATGAAAACCGCCTATCTGGACTATGCCATGTCGGTGATCGTCTCGCGCGCGATCCCTGATCTGCGCGATGGCCTAAAACCCGTGCACCGCCGCATTCTGTTTGCCATGCACGAGGTCGGCAATACGCCCGACAAACCCTACCGCAAATCTTCGCGCCCCGTGGCCGATACGATGGGCAAATACCACCCCCACGGGGACAGCGCGATTTATGACGCGCTCGTGCGTATGGCGCAGCCGTTTTCAATGTCGCTCGTGCTGCTGGATGGTCAGGGCAATTTCGGCAGCATGGACGGCGACCCAGCAGCGGCGTTTCGTTATACCGAAGTGCGCATGGACAAGCCTGCGCTGTCACTGCTTGCCGATATCGACAAAGAAACCGTTGATTTTCAAGATAATTACGATGGCAAAGACCGCGAACCTACGGTTCTTCCTGCCCGTTATCCCAATATGCTGGTCAATGGGGCCGAAGGTATTGCTGTGGGCATGGCAACCCGCATTCCGCCCCATAACCTTGGCGAGGTGATTGATGGCACGCTGGCGCTGATCGAAAACCCAGACCTTTCGGCCGAGCGGTTGATGGAGATTATCCCTGCACCAGACTTCCCCACTGGGGCGCTTATTTTGGGCCGATCAGGCGCGCGCAAGGCATATTTGGAAGGGCGCGGCAGCGTGATCATCCGCGCCAAGACCCATATCGAAGAAATCCGCAAAGACCGCTGGGCGATTGTCATCGACGAGATGCCCTATCAGGTCAACAAAGCGCGCATGATTGAAACCATTGCCGAACTGGTGCGCGACAAAAAACTAGAAGGCATCGCGCATATTCAAGACGAAAGTGACCGTATTGGTGTGCGCGTGGTGATCGAACTGAAACGCGATGCCACGGCGGATGTGGTGCTGAACCAATTGTTCCGCTTTACGCCGATGCAAACCAGCTTTGCCTGCAACATGCTGGCGCTGAATGGCGGGCGGCCCGAAACGCTGACCCTGCACGATTTCCTGCGCCATTTCATCACCTTCCGCGAAGAAGTTGTCGCGCGCCGCACCGCGTTCGAGCTGCGCAAAGCGCGCGAGCGCAGCCATATTCTGTGCGGCCTTGCCGTGGCTGTCTCCAACGTGGACGAGGTGGTGGCGACCATCCGATCCAGTGCCGATCCGTCCGAGGCGCGCGAGCGGTTGATGACCCGCCGCTGGCCTGCGGGGGAAATCATCCCCTATATCAAGCTGATTGATGACCCGTCGCATCCCGTGAACGAGGACGGCACCTATAACCTGTCGGAAATTCAGGCCCGCGCGATATTGGATTTGCGCCTGCAACGCCTGACGGCACTGGGCGTGAACGAGATTACAAACGAATTGCAGGAACTGGCCGCCAAGATCAAAGACTACCTTGAAATTTTGGGGTCGCGCGAGCGGATTATGGCGATCATTTCCGACGAGTTGCGCGAAGTGAAAACCGCATTTGCCGTGCCCCGCCGCACCGAAATCGTCGACTGGGGCGGCGATATGGACGATGAAGATCTGATCGAACGCGAGGATATGGTCGTGACCATCACCTCGGGCGGGTACATCAAACGCACCAATCTGGCCGAATTTCGCGCGCAAAATCGCGGCGGCAAGGGGCTGTCATCGATGGCCACCAAGGAAGATGACGTTGTCACCACGCTGTTCGTGGCCAATACCCACACGAACCTTTTGTTCTTCACCACCGATGGCATGGTGTATAAGTTGAAAACATGGCGCTTGCCCCTTGCAGGGCGCACGGCCAAGGGCAAGGCGATGGTCAATATCCTGCCCATCGCGCAGGGTATTTCCATTGCAGCCCTGATGCCCGTGGACGCGCCAGAGGAAGATTGGGACAATCTGCAAATTGTGTTTGCCACATCGGACGGCGATGTGCGCCAAAACGATTTGTCCGATTTTGTGAACGTCAAACGCAATGGCAAAATCGCCATGAACCTGCCCGAAGGCGTGTCTTTGGTGAACGCCGCCATTGCCGATGAGAATGACGATATCATGCTGGTCACCGCGCTTGGCCGCGCGATCCGCTTCCCCACCACCGAAATTCGCGTGTTCAAATCGCGCGGGTCAACGGGCGTGCGCGGGATACGTTTGCAGGGCGAGGATAAGGTCGTATCGATGTCGATCATCCGGCATTTCGAGGCAGACCCAGCCGAACGTGAAGCCTATCTGAAACAGCGCCGCCTGATGGCGGGGGTGACAGAAGATGAGGTTGAGGCTGATGAAGATGACGAGGCCGTGGCCGAAGGGCAGCTATCCCCCGAACGCTATGCCGAAATGTCGGCAGCCGAAGACCTGATTTTGACCATCACCGCAGGCGGGGCGGGCAAGCTTTCGTCCAGCCACGGCTACCCCGTGCGCGGGCGCGGCGGGATGGGCGTTATGGCGATGGACAAGGCGATGCGCGGTGGTGCGCTGGTGGCGAGCTTCCCCGTGGTTATGTCTGACCAGATCATGCTGGCTACATCCACGGGCCAATCCATCCGCGTGCCTGTGGATCAGATTTCCTTCCGCTCGCGTGCTGCGGGCGGGGTCAAGGTGTTCAGCGTGGGCGCAGGCGAGGAAGTGGTTTCCGTCGCCCGCGTGGCCGAGCAGGAGGAGGAGTAGTGCATGGGCAATGAAGTACTACAATTCATTGTTTTTGTTGCATTTATCTTTTCGGTGATATTGTTCATCAGTTTCTTGAATAGGCCTGCAAGAAACAACATGAGGAAGTTGTTGGATCAGAATGAACAGGCAGTGCAAAGTCAGAAAGACATCGCCCGCCACCTTGACCGCATTGCGAGCGCGCTAGAGGCACGGAGCAAGTGATTGACGTATTGCAAGGGCGGCTGGCCGAACTGGCCGCCCATGGCCAGACCATCACCTATGGCGATTTGGCGCGGAAAATGGCCCTGCCCACCCCTGCCATTCAAACCCTGACTATCATGTTGGAAAACCTGATGGATCAAGACGCCGCCGCAGGCCGCCCCTTCTTGGCCGCCGTGTTAGAGGGGCGTTTGGGCGATGGTCTGCCGTCCCTTGGCTTTTTCGAAAAGGCGGCGGAACTTGATGCCAACCAGACCAGCGACCCCGCCGAATTTGTGGCGGATCAGCGCGCAGCGCTGCGAAATTTCTATTCTGTCAAATAAAAACATCGTTTATTCTGCGCGCATTTGCACATATCGCCGTGCGTTTCATCCAATATGCACCATAGCGCCCATGCGTTACCCTTTGCCCGCTGACCCTGCCGCAAGTGCGGGGCATTTTGGGAAACAAAAGGAAGACAATCATGGACGGACTGAACAAGTATATCCCCCTGATCTCGCGCATTTTGCTGGGTCTGATTTTCGTTTTGGCGGGCTTTGGCAAGCTGATGGATCCTGCTGGCAATGCGGGCTATGTCGCATCGGGCGGCCTGCCAGGCTTTTTCGTGTGGCCTGCCATGCTGCTGGAACTGCTGGGCGGCATCGCGCTGATCATCGGGTTCAAGGCGCGCTGGGTTGCGCTGGCACTGGCTGGCTTTAGCCTGCTGGCAGCGGTTCTGTATCACAACAACTTTGCCGACCAAGTGCAGATGATCATGTTCCTAAAGAACCTTGCCATCGCGGGCGGTTTGCTGATGGTTTATGTGCACGGCGCTGGCAAATACGCCGTAGACAAGTAAGCAGCGGCTTACAAAAGGATCGGGGCGGCCCTTCTGGGCCGCCCTTTTTCATGTTATTTCAGCCACGTATCGTAATCGGATACCAGCAGATGCGTGGGGGCGACATCCTCGTCAATCTCGGCAAAGCGGCCAATGGGTTCGCGGAACACATTGTCCGTAACGTCGTCATTCACGGTCGAAACCTCGCCAATCAGCACATCGCCGCCCTCGCCCCAAAAGGCGTGCCAATCGCCGGGCATCAGGGTAACCGACTCCCCGGGGGCAAGCTTTAGCTTATCGCCGGGCTTATAGGGCCGCTCAATCCCATCGCAGCGCACCATGCCGCCGCGATCTTCGGCAAAATTGCCGTGATCGTCTGATCCAAACAATTCCACCACCAGCGTGGCCCCGCCGCGGTTGATAATATCCTCGGCCTTAATCACATGGGTGTGCATCGGCGATAGCTGATCTTGGCGGGAAATCAGCAGCTTTTCGGCATAGCACATGCCGCCGCCGCGCTGCAAATCGGCAAGTTCGCCATTGCGCAGGGTGAACAGGAACAGACCCATGTCATCAAACCGCCCCTGCCCGTAATCTGTAATATCCCAGCCGCAGCGGCCAGAAATAACCCGCGCCGCGACATCCTTCTTGGCCTTAAATTGGTCAGGCGTCCAATTGGCGAAGGGCGGCAGAACAAAGCCGTAGTGGCGGATCATCTCATCCGCTGCGCCCATAATCTCGTTAATGCGTGATCGTTTCATAGTCTTCTCCCGTTATCGGGGCCCTCCCGATTTTAGGGGATGTTAGCGGTATCAGCCCGCGCAGGAAAGGGGTTCTTGGCCCCCCAAAACCTCTCCCCCGAAAATCTCACCGCGCGCCCAAGCGCGGGCTGCATCGCCAAATGCGGTGAACAAGGGGCGCGAGACGGCGTCATTTTCGGCGTTAAATTCGGGGTGCCATTGTACGGCCAGTGTAAAGCCGCGCGCTCCTGCGACATAAATCGCCTCGGGCGTGC
>CAXNEP010000133.1:0-6568 GCA_964200865.1 Cypionkella sp.
TGATGCAGTTGCAAACGATGGCCGCGCAGATGCCCAGTCTGGCGGCGGCAACCCGCCGCTTTGCCCATCGCCTTGACGCCCTGCGCGCGCGCGGCGTGGATACGGCCAGCCTGCCTTTTGAGGCAAGCCTTGGCCGCGCCTCGATGGAATATTATGACGGCTTTGTGTTTGCGTTTACGGGTGCAGCGAACTTGCCGCCCTATGCCAGCGGCGGGCGGTCTATCCCTGCGGTGGGCGGCGTGATCCGCCCGCATTTGGTGGCAGCCTTGCGGGGAGCCTTAGCATGACCAAATGCTTGAAAATTGGAGTTCCGTCCAAGGGTCGCTTGATGGAGCAGACCTTTGATTGGTTTGGCGCGCGCGGCCTTACCATGCGCCAATCTGGCGAGGCGCGCGAATATGCGGGCGCAGTTTCGGGCATGGATGGGTTAGAACTCGTCCTGCTTTCCGCAGGCGAAATCCCGCGCGAATTGGCCGCAGGGCGTATTCATTTTGGCGTGACGGGCAGCGATTTGCTGCGCGACAAGCTGGCCGATTGGCAGATGCAGGCGCAGGAACTGGCCCCGATGGGGTTTGGCCATGCAGACCTGATCTTGGCCGTGCCTGCTGTTTGGATTGATGTGGAAACGATTGATGATCTGGATGCCGCCGCCGCCACCTTTCGCGCCGCCCACGGGTTCCGTTTGCGCATTGCGACCAAATACCACAGGCTGGTGCGCGATTATCTGACGGCGCAAGGCGTGGCCGATTATCAACTGGTTGACAGTCAGGGGGCCACCGAAGGCACTGTGAAAAACGGCACCTCCGAGGCGATTGCGGATATTACTTCCAGCGGCGAGACGCTGCGCGCCAACCACCTAAAGGTGCTGCAAGACGCGGTGATCCACCAAAGCCAAGCAACGCTTTACGCCAGCCTGCGCGCCGATTGGTCGGGGCTGGAAGACAAGCGCGCGGCACTGCTGGCCAAGCTGGGGCTTTAGCGCAGGCCCATTTCGGCCAGCGCGCGGGCCAATTCCTGCGGCAAAGGTGCCTCTGCCGCGCGGCCCTGTGGCAGATCGGGAGGGCTGTCTTTTGCCTCTAGATACCGCCAGCCCTGAAAGGCGCGGCGTGGCGCGGGATGGGTGCGGATGATCTGCGCATTCAAAACAAAAGCGCAGCGCAAAATGCCATCTGCCCCCTGCACGGGGGCGAAATCCAGTATTTCCTGCCGCGCCAAAACCTCGCCCTTAATCACCCAATACAGGCTACCTCCGCCCAAAATATCAGCGTCGCGCTTGGGGTACATGCGGGTGATGTGCTGCGCGGTGCCTTTGGCCCAATAGGGGGCGTTTTGGCGCTGCCATGCCTCTAGGTCTTCAACAGAACTCGCCCCGACACACAGCTTAATGATATTCAAATGCGCCACGATTCCCCCTTTAACTCGCGCTGAACATAACCTGATTTGCTGCGGCAACAAGGGCGCGTCTTTCGCTTGCCCACGGGCAAAGCAAGCGTTATCTTGCGCCTCTGCCTGCTGCCACCACCACATCTTTGTTCTGTCTTAGGGGGGATTATGTCCAGCTTTTCCGCGCCAATTGCTGCCCAAATTTGGGATATGAAATACCGCCTAAAGGATGCCAGCGGCGCGGCTATCGATGCCACAGTGCAAGATACGTGGCGGCGCGTTGCGCGGGATTTGGCATCGGTGGAAAAAGACCCCGCCGCGTGGGAGGATAAGTTTTTCGCAGCCCTTGAAGGGTTTAAATACCTGCCCGCAGGCCGCATTATTGCGGGCGCTGGCACGGGGCGTTCGGTGACGCTGTTCAACTGCTTTGTCATGGGCACAATCCCCGACAGTATGGGCGGCATTTTCGATGCGCTGCGCGAAGCGGCGCTGACCATGCAGCAGGGCGGCGGGATTGGCTATGATTTTTCCACCATCCGCCCGCGCGGGGCCGCAGTTATGGGCGTGGCCGCCGATGCCTCTGGCCCGCTGTCATTCATGGACGTGTGGGATGCGATGTGCCGCACGATTATGTCGGCGGGCAGTCGGCGCGGGGCGATGATGGCCACGCTGCGCTGCGATCACCCCGATATCGAAGCGTTTATCGAGGCAAAACGCGACCCCGCCCGCCTGCGCATGTTCAACCTTTCAGTGCTGGTGACTGACCCCTTTATGGATGCGGTAAAGGCCGATGGCCCGTGGAATTTAACCCATGGCGGGCGCGTTTACCAAACCGTGCAAGCGCGCGATTTGTGGAACAAGATCATGCGCAACACCTATGATTTTGCCGAACCGGGCGTGATTTTCATCGACCGTATCAATACGGCGAATAACCTGAATTACGTGGAAACGATTGCAGCCACCAACCCCTGCGGAGAGCAGCCCTTGCCGCCCTATGGGGCCTGCCTTTTGGGCAGTATCAATCTGGCCGTGCTGGTCAAGGATGCGTTTAGCCCCGCTGCCCAAATGGACACAGCCGCCTTGGACGATCTGGTGCGCACCGCCGTGCGGATGATGGATAACGTCGTCGATGCCAGCCGCTTTCCCCTGCCCCAGCAGGCGGCCGAGGCGCAGGCGAAACGCCGTATTGGCCTTGGCGTGACGGGGCTGGCAGATGCATTGCTGATGCTGGGCCTGCGCTATGGCAGCGATGACGCCGCCCGACAGTGCGAAGATTGGATGCACGCCATCGCCCGCAGCGCCTATCTGGCATCGGTTGATTTGGCGCGCGAAAAGGGAGCCTTCCCACTGTTTGACGCGGAAAAATATCTGGCATCGGGAACGATGCGCGGGATGGACGATGACGTGCGCGCGGCAATTGCCAAGCATGGCATACGCAATGCGCTTCTGACCTCTATCGCGCCGACGGGCACAATTTCGCTTTATGCAGGAAATGTGTCTTCAGGCATCGAACCCGTATTCGCCTATGCTTATACCCGCAAAGTGCTGCAAAAAGACGGCAGCCGCACCGAAGAAGAGGTCGTCGATTACGCCGTTGCCAAATGGCGCGAAATGCACGGCGATGCCCCCCTGCCCGATTATTTTGTAAACGCGCAAACGCTGCCGCCGCTGGATCACGTCAAAATGCAGGCAGCCGCGCAAAAATGGATCGACAGCTCCATTTCCAAAACCATCAACTGCCCCGAAGACATCAGCTTTGACGATTTTGCCCAAGTGTACATGGCCGCGTGGGATACGGGCTGCAAAGGCTGCACCACCTACCGCCCCAATGCGGTGACGGGGTCGGTGTTGACAGTATCCGACGGCAAACCCGCCGCCGCCCCAGCAGCAACCCCGCCAATGGGCGAAGTGGTCTATCTGTCCGAACCGCTGGAACGCCCCGCCGCGCTGGAAGGCAGCACATACAAGGTGAAATGGCCCATCAGCGAACACGCCCTGTATATCACCATCAACGATACGGTCATCGCAGGCCACCGCCGCCCGTTCGAAGTGTTTATCAACTCCAAAAACATGGAACATTTCGCGTGGACGGTTGCGCTGACACGGATGATTTCCGCCGTGTTTCGCCGTGGCGGGGATGTGTCCTTTGTGGTCGAGGAACTCAAAGCCGTGTTCGATCCGCGCGGGGGGGCTTGGGTAAACGGGGCCTATATCCCGTCGATAATGGCCGCGATTGGCGGGGTCATTGAACAGCACCTCGTCGCCATCGGCTTTATCGCAGGCGAAGGGCTGGGCCTGAAATCCGACCCGAAGGCGCAGGCGGTGGCGGTGGGTGACGGGCCAAGGGCCAGTTGCGACAGCTGCGGATCGTTTGATCTGCGGATGGTGGAGGGGTGCATGACCTGTGGGAGTTGTGGGAATAGTAAGTGTGGGTGAGGAATATCTGATGACACATGCCTTTGCGCTGCCCGCTCTGATCACCCTTTTGACCTATCTGGCCCTGTTTTTCTGGGCAGGGCGCATAGCTAGCCGCGCCGCAGGTGGTAGCATTTGGCTGTTTGGGCAGGCAAAGGGGCGCGAGCGTTTGGCCGCAATCGGCTTTCGCCTGTCCTTTGCCTTGGCTGCCTTGGGGCTGATCTGGGGTGCGGCGCAGGGCGGATTTGGGTATAGCGGCGGGGGCAACGCCGCCTTTGGCCTGATCGGGCTTGCCCTGTCGAACGTGGGCGCGATGATTGCTTTTGGGGCGCAGCTGTCGATGGGGGCATCGTGGCGAGTGGGCGTGCGGACTGGGGCGGTTGGCCCCTTGGTTTCGGGCGGTCTTTACGTCTTCAGCCGCAACCCCACCTTTGTCGGCCAAGGGTTGCTGCTGCTGGGCGCTTTTCTGGCTGCGCCATCGCTGCTGGGCCTGATCGGTGCTGCCCTGTTCGCATGGTCTGCCGCGACACAGGTTGCCAGCGAAGAGGCCGCTTTGGCCGAGGCGCATGGCGCGGAATATGAGGCGTTCAAAGCCAATACCCCGCGTTGGTTAGGCTGGGGTCACTAGGGGCAGCCCCCTACCCCATCCTCTCACTCGCATAACTCCCAGGACTGGCTGGAAACACCACCGTCTTATGCCCGTTGATAAACACTCGCCCGCGCACATGGGCGTGGACGGCGCGGGAGAGTACCTGCGCCTCGACATCGCGGCCTAAGCTGACGTAATCGTCGTTCGATTGCGCGTGCGTCACGCGGATGATGTCTTGTTCAATAATCGGGCCTTCGTCCAGATCGGCGGTGACGTAGTGCGATGTCGCGCCAATCAGCTTCACCCCCTTTTCAAACGCCTGTTTATAGGGGTTAGCGCCCTTAAAGCTGGGCAGGAAAGAATGGTGAATGTTGATGATCCGCCCCGAAAAACGCTGGCACATCTCATCCGACAAAACCTGCATATAGCGCGCCAGCACGATCAATTCGGCCCCTGCGTCCTGCACAATGCGCATCTGCTCGGCCTCGGCCTGCGCCTTATTCTGCGGTGTTACCTTGATGCAGAAATAGGGAATATCCTGATTTACCACGACTTTTTGGTAATCCATATGGTTGGAAATCACCGCCACAATTTCCACTGGCAGCGCCCCGATGCGCGAGCGATACAGCAGATCGTTCAGGCAGTGGCCAAAGCGGGACACCATAATCACCACCTTGCGTTTGACCGTTTCGTCAAAGAAATCCGACTGCATGGCGAACTTTTCGGCCACAGGCGCAAAGCCCGCGCGCAACGCCGCCAGATCGCGCCCGCCTTCCGAGCGAAAGCTGATGCGCATAAAAAAGTTGCCCGTGCCAATATCGTCAAACTGCGCAGAATCGGTGATGTTGCAGGATTGGTCGGCCAGAAACCCTGAAATCGCGGCCACAATGCCGCGCGTTGATTGGCACTGAACGCGCAAGGCGTATTGGGGGATAGGGTCGGTCATGGCGGCTCCGTTAATTGGCTTTCTGCGTTGCAGCGACTAAACGGCGCGCGAGGGCTAAGGTCAATGCAGCCCTTGCATGAATCTTTGCGGCAAAGCGCAACTTCTTATGGCGCTGCTGCCGATTTAGGCAGTCAGCCGCCCTGCCCCCAGCGCATCTGCGCCAAAACATCGGCACCCGCAGCCACGCCCAGCACCCGCAAGATCGACAGGCCAAGCGTGAATTCGGCTACATCGCCGTGGCGCGTTAGGCTGGGTTTTTGCGGCCAAGCGCTGAAATCATATACCTGCCCCGCCGCCCATTTATCCACCAGCGTGACCCCTCCATAAGCGGGCATAAACACGGTGTTACCGCCCGTAGTCGCCACATGGGAAACCCCCGTGCCGATATGCAGCGTGTCATTGCCGCGCCCCAGTTTCACGCGGTTACGCCCTGGCCCTGTGTGAATAACCGAAGAGCTGTCCCCCCCCTCGATCCAATCATTGCCATGGCCTGCGAAAATCAAATTGCGCCCGTCGCCTGCGTAAATTGTATCATCGCCCGTGCCGCCATCCAACGTATCGCGCCCGCCGCCGCCTTGCAGATGGTCATTCCCCGCCCCGCCGTAAAAGGCGTGGCGCGCGGTGGGCAGTTTGGCGATGGCGATCAGGCTGTCATCGCCATCCCCGCCATAAAACGTGGCCCCGCCGTATTTGGGGCCAATCAGCACATCATCCCCACGCGATCCGCGCACATCAACCAGCACGCGTTCGGATGTTTCAAAATGGATGGGGCTGTCGGGGTGGGCGACAATACGCAGGGTGCGGCCTTCGTCTTTTGGGTTCGTCTCGTGCCGCGCAACCACTGTGGCGATGCGGATGTTTTCCACATTCATTGGGCAATGCAGAACGTAATTGTCAGGCCCGCCCATGTACCACAGCGTGTCATTGCCCCCGTCTTTAGACTCGCGGATTTTCTCGGCATCCGCGCCATAAGCCCAATAGCTATCGCCGCCGCGCGTGCCTTCCAGCACGACCGAACCATCAACCGCCATCATCGCATTCACGCCATCTGCGGGGTTTTCATAGCCGCGCAGATCCAGCCCCAAATCCAGCGCGCCGCGCACCAACTCGCTGCGCAAAAACTCCAACGGCGCGCTGTCGATCATGTTTGTCGTCTCGCCCGGATCGGCAACAATATCGTAGATATGTTCTTCGCCGTTGGGGTAACGGAAATAGCGGTACTGCTCATACCCCGC
>CAXNEP010000134.1:0-6534 GCA_964200865.1 Cypionkella sp.
GCGGTTTGAGGTGCTGGATTTGGGCAACCTTGCCTCCGTCGCCGCATTTGCCCAGCGGATTGTGGCGCAAGAAAGCCGCCTTGATATTTTGGTCAACAATGCGGGTATTATGACACCGCCAAAGCGCTTGGTCACATCAGATGGGTTCGAAGTGCAGTTTGGCACCAACCATTTGGGCCACTTTGCCCTGACGGCGGGGCTACTGCCGCTTCTGCGCACAACCGCTGGCGCGCGGGTGATTAGCCTATCGAGCATTGTGGCGCGGGGAGGCAAGCTGAACTTTGCCGATATGAATTGGGAACGTTCCTATAATGCGATGCAAGCCTATGGCCAATCAAAACTGGCCTGCCTGATGTTTGCGCTGGAATTGCAGCGTCGCAGTGTGGCGGGCGGCTGGGGCATTTCCAGTATCGCTGCCCACCCTGGCGTTGCGCGCACCGATCTGATCAACAACGGTATGGGCGCGGCCAGCGCGGGCGGGCTAGTGCGCAAATACATGGCGTTTTTGTTTCAACCCGTCGAGATGGGCGCACTGCCAATCCTGTATGCCGCCACCGCGCAGCAGGCGCAGGCGGGTGGGTATTATGGCCCGAATAAACTGAGCGAGATGCGCGGCTATCCCACAGCGGCGAAAATCCCGCCCCAAGCGCAGGTTTTGGCCGATGCCGCGCGGCTGTGGGATGTCAGCGCGCAGATGACCAAGGCGAATTTTGCTTAAGCTGGCAGATGAAAAAGGCCGCCCTAACAGGGCGGCCTTTTGAATGGATGGTGGGCGATAAGGGAAGGGAACCCCTGATATTCTAGATGTAAAGACCGCGATTTAGCGTCGCGCAGATCGTTCGGCTTGCTCTAGGAAGGTTGCAAAGAACCATGATCAGAGCCCGATTTTGGCACGCAGCGCCGCAGGCCACAGCGACCACAGCGCCAATGCCTGCACAGCCACCACAACAAGGTTGGTGATGACAACGGGGTTTGAAAGGCCAACCATCGGCACTGTGATCAGTTTATAGGTGATTTGCACGGCAAACAGGGCAACACTCATCGGTATAGCCCATGGCATGTGCATCAGATGCAGGGCGATCAGTGCGGCGCTGACCAATGCGATGGCCATGTAAATGGAGGTCAAGATCAGACGGCCATCCGTCAGTGCCCCAAACGCCACCGCGGCGGGCGGCAGTTTCAGCAGCAAAACCGTTACGACAGGCAACAACACGATGATGTTTAAAGCCAGCGCGAAAATCACAAGGCGGGGTTCAAAAGTCATGGTTGTGTCCTTTATCTACATTCATTCAACTGCACTGCAGCTGTCGCGCGGCAATTGTAATTCACGCAAAGGATACGCGATCGATTGGAAAATGGATCACCGAAGGCCACCGCTGCGTTTTTGCACGAAATAAAACGAAAAAGCCCCGCTTGCGCGAGGCTTTTGAATGGATGGTGGGCGATAAGGGATTTGAACCCCTGACATCATCGATGTGAACGATGCGCTCTACCGCTGAGCTAATCGCCCGATTGGGGGCTTTTAGCTATCCTCGCCGCCCTCTGCAAGGGCATCTTTCGCGCCTTTGCCGCCCTCGCCGCCGCCGCCAGAACCGCCCATACGCAGTTTCAACACCATCATCGTGGCCCCGCCCTTTTCTTGGGTTTTGGCCACGCGCAAATTGCCCAGTGGCGGCAGGCTTAGCGCTTTGCCCGCGGTCAGGGCCGCGGCGATTTCAGCCAAAACGGCATCAACCACATCCTTGGCGTCTTTCTTTTTGGCCCCTGTTTTGGCAACAACTGCGGCCAGCAATTCTTTCATTTTCACCGCGTCGCCCTTGGGCGCGGGGCCGTCATCCATATCGTCGGCGTCGGAGACAACCGCGATCAGCGGTGCTTTGACCGATGGCCCCGAGTGTTCTGCCACTGGCAGGGCCGCATCATCTTTGGGCACGGCGGCCAAGGCGGGTTTCGTTGTTTTGGTGGATTTGGAAGATTTTGTCGCCATGGATCAGCACCTTTTTACCAAGTATTTGCGCAAGATTAGCGCGTAATTGGAAACAATGCTATGGCCAAAACGTGCAGACCCCAACAGGAAACTAGGGCGGAATTTCGCCAAATTTTACCCATCGCCACAGAATTGCCGTATTTGGTCCGCAAAGTGATAGCGTGGCCGTTTTCGTCGTGGTAGTGTGACCATGCACGTATCGTGCCGAAAACAGGCGGAATCGCCATTTAACTCTGAGGAGAGCAATATGAAAAAGTCCATCCTACTGGCTAGCGTTTTCGCTTTGGCCACGTCGTCGGCATTTGCTGGCGGCTTCTCGCAGCCTATCGTCGAGCCGATGATTCAAGAGCCAATGATGCCAGCAGAAGTTGTGCAGCAAAACTCGTCGTCGTCTTCGGCTGGGATCGTTATTCCTGTGATCATCGTTCTGGCCCTGCTGGTTGCAGCGCGCAACGCGGGTCGTATCTAAATCTGGGCAGCTTAGGCTGACCTTGGTTGAAAAATAAAGGCGCGCCATTGGCGCGCCTTTTGTGTTTCTAGACGGCTGTATTTCAGTAGGGCGGTTTTGGGTAGACAGGGGGCTTACGCCCCCTGCCCCAAGGCTAATGCGCCGTTTGGCCCATGCTGGCAGCATCGCGCGCCGCTTGGCGGGCGGCCGCGGCAGCCTCTTCGGCCTCTTCATCCCATTCCACTGCCGCAGGCTGGCGCACCAGCGCCAGCGCCAGCACTTCGCGCACGTGGGACACAGGGATAATCTTTAGCCCTGCTTTCACGTTATCAGGAATCTCGGCCAAGTCTTTTTCGTTGTCTTGGGGGATAAAGACCGTTGTGATACCGCCGCGCAGCGCCGCGAGCAGCTTTTCTTTCAGCCCGCCAATGGCCAGTGCATTGCCCCGCAGCGTGACCTCGCCCGTCATGGCGATATCTTTGCGCACGGGAATGCCCGTGATCACCGACACAATCGACGTCACCATGGCCAGACCCGCCGATGGGCCATCTTTGGGCGTGGCCCCTTCGGGCACATGCACGTGGATGTCCATGGTTTCAAACTTGGGCGGTTTGACCCCCAGATCTGGGCTGACCGAACGCACATAAGATGCGGCGGCTTCGATGGATTCCTTCATCACATCGCCCAGCTTGCCTGTGGTTTTCATCCGCCCCTTGCCCGGCAGGCGCAGCGCTTCGATCTGCAACAACTCGCCGCCGACAGATGTATATGCAAGCCCCGTGACAACGCCAACCTGATCGGTCAACTCTGCCAAACCATACCGATGGCGGCGCACGCCAAGGAAGCCTTCCAATTTATCGGTGGTGACCTCCACCGTTTTCGAGGTTTTCTTGACAATTTCCGTCACCGCTTTGCGGGCAAGCTTGGCGATTTCGCGTTCCAAATTGCGCACCCCCGCCTCGCGGGTATAGCTGCGGATCACTTCGGTCAGCGCCGCATCAGTGACGCTAAACTCGCCTTTTTTCAGCGCATGGCCTTCGATTTGCTTGGGAATCAAGTGACCCTTCGCAATTTCGCGCTTTTCATCCTCGGTATAGCCCGACAGGGGGATAATCTCCATCCTGTCCAGCAGCGGGGACGGCATGTTATAGCTGTTCGCCGTGGTGATAAACATCACGTTCGACAGATCATACTCCACCTCTAGATAGTGGTCGGTGAAGGTGGCGTTTTGTTCAGGGTCCAGCACCTCTAGCATGGCGCTGGCTGGATCACCGCGAAAGTCCTGACCCATCTTGTCGATTTCATCTAGCAAAATCAATGGGTTGGTCGTTTTCGCCTTTTTCAGTGCCTGAATGATCTTGCCAGGCATCGATCCGATATAGGTGCGCCGATGGCCGCGAATTTCAGACTCGTCCCGAACGCCGCCCAAGGAAATACGAATAAACTCGCGCCCCGTGGCTTTGGCGACGCTGCGGCCAAGCGAGGTTTTACCAACGCCGGGCGGGCCGACAAGGCACAGAATTGGCCCCTTCAGCTTGGCCGACCGCGCCTGCACTGCCAAATATTCGACAATGCGTTCTTTGACCTTTTCCAAACCATAATGATCGCCGTCCAGCACCTTTTGGGCAGCTGCCAGATCTTTTTTCACGCGGCTTTTGGTGCCCCATGGCACGCCCAGCAGCCAATCTAGATAGTTGCGCACAACGGTCGCTTCGGCGGACATGGGCGACATGTTTTTCAGCTTTTTCAACTCGGCTTCGGCCTTTTCGCGGGCCTCTTTGGAAAGGGCGGTTTTCTTGATCCGCTCTTCAAGTTCGGCCACTTCGTTCTGGCCATCCTCGCCATCGCCAAGCTCTTTCTGAATGGCCTTCATCTGCTCATTCAAATAATACTCGCGCTGGGTTTTTTCCATTTGGCTTTTGACGCGGGTTTTGATCTTTTTCTCAACCTGCAAAACCGAAAGCTCGCCCTGCATTTGGCCGTAAACCTTTTCCAGCCGCACCGCGATGTCTAGCGTTTCCAAAAGGTCTTGCTTGAGGGCCACATCCACGCCCAAATGGCCCGCCACCAAATCGGCCAGCCGCGCAGGTTCGCGCGCCTCAGATACGGCAGACAGCGCCTCTTCGGGAATGTTTTTTCTGATCTTTGCGTAACGCTCGAACTCTTCGGCGACCGAGCGCAGCATGGCGCCCGCTGCGGCCTCATCGCCCGTCACCTCGTCCAGCACTTCGGCCTTGGCTTCAAAAAAGCTGGGGTTGTCTAGGTAGTCGGTGATGCGCACCCGCGATTTGCCTTCAACCAGCACCTTAACAGTGCCATCGGGCAATTTCAGCAGTTGCAACACATTGGCCAAAACGCCAATCGGATAGATACCATCGGCGGCAGGATCATCTGCGGCGGGGTCGATTTGCGCGGACAGCAGGATTTGCTTGTCATCGGCCATCACATCTTCCAGTGCGCGCACCGATTTTTCGCGCCCCACAAACAGGGGCACGATCATATGTGGAAACACCACAATATCGCGCAAAGGCAACACAGGATAGCTGGGGGATTTGGATTTTGTCATATCATCTTCCTATCTGGCGAAAGGCCCCGGCCCCATCATGGCAACCAAAGCCCTCCCACTTGCCCCGCTTGCATCTGGGGGCCTACTACATTTGGTGCTGCACTGGGGCAGTGTCAACCTCACCGTTCGCGCAATCATGCGCCTGCCATTTGGCAGGGGCAAGGGGGGAATTGGGGCAAATTGGCGGCATTTTGCCCGCTTTACAAGGGTTCTATATCCCCCGCCGCCCGCTGCGCATGAAAATCCGCGACAAAGCTATCAAGGCTGCGGTCGACAATCGCTGCGCGCAATTTCGCCATAAGCTGCTGATAGTAATGCAAATTATGCCATGTCAGCAGCATTGATCCGATAATTTCATCGGCCTTCACAACATGGTGAAGATAGGCGCGGCTGTAGCCTGTGCAGGCAGGGCAAGCGCAGCCTTCCTCTAATGGGCGCGGATCGTCTTTGTGGCGGGCGTTTTTCAAATTGATCGCCCCCATCGCCGTCCACGCCTGCCCCGTGCGGCCAGACCTGCTGGGCAGAACGCAATCCATCATATCAATGCCGCGCTGCACCGCGCCCACAATATCATCGGGCTTGCCCACGCCCATCAAATAGCGCGGCTTATCGGCGGGCAGGAAAGCTGGGGCATAATCCAACACGCCAAACATGGCCTCTTGCCCCTCGCCCACGGCAAGCCCGCCCACGGCGTAGCCATCAAAGCCTATACTCGTCAGTGCCTCGGCACTCGCCTGCCGCAAACCTTTATTCACGCCGCCTTGCATAATGCCAAACAGCGCGTGGCCGGGCCGATCGCCAAAGGCATCGCGCGAACGCTGCGCCCAGCGCATCGACATTTGCATCGACTTTTCCACCACATCATCGCTGGCGGGCAAGGCAGGGCATTCATCAAAGGCCATCACAATATCACTGCCCAGTAACGCTTGGATTTCCATGCTGCGTTCGGGGGTCAGCATATGCTTGCTGCCATCGATATGGGATGAAAAGCGCACACCTTCTTCGGTGAGTTTACGCAAACTTGCCAGCGACATCACCTGAAATCCGCCCGAATCGGTCAAGATCGGGCCATCCCAATTCATAAACCTGTGCAAACCGCCCAGCGCGGCGATGCGCTCGGCTGTGGGGCGCAGCATCAGATGATAGGTATTTCCCAGCAGAATATCCGCCCCCGTTGCGCGCACGCTTTGGGGCAGCATGGCCTTAACTGTGGCCGCCGTGCCCACGGGCATAAAGGCTGGCGTGCGAATTTGCCCGCGCGGGGTATGGATCACGCCCGTGCGCGCCGCCCCATCTGTGGCCTGTAAATCAAAGCGAAATGGGGCGGGCATATCAGTCTCCATAGGTTTTTATTGCTATTTAGGACGAATGTCTGCAAAAGGGAAATGGCTTCACAACCCTTGGGTGATCCATGGCAGAAAACGCAGCTTTAAAACGGCGCACGGGTGCTGCGCGGCGGGCAGAAATCGCGGCGGCAGCGCGCGATTGCCTTATTGAATTTGGCTATGCGGGCCTGACGGCGCGGCGCGTGGC
>CAXNEP010000135.1:0-6504 GCA_964200865.1 Cypionkella sp.
GGATTCTAGGGCGGCCAGCGTAGCCAGTATCACACCCTGCCCGCGCGCGGCCAAAATCTCGAACGGGCCGCGCGGAAAGTTCAGGCCAAGTCGCAGGGCCGTGTCTATGCCCACAGCTTCTGTGCCGCCTTCGGCCATCAGCCAAGCCGCTTCATTCACCAAGGCCGCCTCGATCTGCAGGGCAACGTCGCCGTTTTCCTGCGCTGCAACCTCGGCGGGAAACACAAACCCTTTGCCGGTTTTGCGCCCCAAATCCCCGCGCGCGACCTGCGCCTTCAGCGCCGCAAAAACATGATAGCGGGGGTGGCCCTGCATCGCGTCGCACAAGCTTTGGGTGGCGGCAAGGTTGATATCTGCGCCCACCAAATCAATCAGCGCAAATGGCCCAAGGCGATAGCCCGCCGCCAACATCGCCGCGTCAATCTGCGCGGGCGTAAACCCGCCTTCCAGCAGCGCCAACGCTTCACCGTAAAAGGGACGCGCGCAGCGGTTCACGATGAAACCCGGACGGTCGGGGCATTGCACAACCGTTTTTCCAGCCGCCTCGGCCCACTCGCGTGCTTGCGCCAAGGCCTGCGCCGATGTGCCAGCATGGGGCACCAATTCAACTAGTTTCATCACTGGGGCAGGGTTAAAGAAATGCAGACCCAGCACGTTTTGCGGACGCGCCAAACCCGCCGCAATACTGGCAACACACAAGGACGAGGTGTTCGTCGCGATCACAGTATCTGGGCGCAGGTGGGACATCGCATCTCCCAGAACGGCGACTTTAACATCCAGCCGCTCGATCACTGCTTCGATCACCAGATCGGATGGCCCAAGGCCAGCTATCGCATCGACCACGACCAGACGATCCAAGATCTGGGCCATTGCCTCCGCGCTCAGCACGCCTTTGGCAACGCGCGGGGCAAGCAGGGCGGCAAGCCGATCCTTCGCGCTGTCGCGCGCGGCGGGGCTGGCATCAAAGCCTATCACGTCCTGCTTGCTTTGGGCAAAGACCTGCGCAATGCCCAAACCCATCGCGCCAAGACCGATGACCCCGATCGTCATTTGCCCAAAAACTCTGGCTTGCGGCGCGCCTTAAAGGCGGCGATTCCTTCGGCCTTATCGGCGCTGTCCAAAAGGCCCTCAAATGCGGCGCGTTCAAAGGGCAGATCCAGCATGCGCGCCTCACTGGCGATAAAGGCGGCTTTGGCGGCGGCCAGCGCCAAGGGCGCGCGCAGCGCAAGCCGTGCGGTGATCTTTTCGGCCATCTCTGATGCTGGCCCCTCGGCCAGATAGGCCGCAATACCCCAATCATGGGCGGTTTGGGCGGGAATAACCTCGCCCTGCAAGACCATGCGCAGGGCGCGGGCGCGACCGATCAGCGCCGACAAACGCTGCCCGCCACCTGCGCCCGGGATCAGCCCCAAACTGGTTTCAGGCAAGCCGACCTGCGCGCTGGCCCCCAGCACAATAATATCGGCCATCAGCGCCAGTTCAAACCCGCCGCCCAGCGCAAACCCGTCAATCCCCGCCACCAAAGGCTTGGGAAAGGCGCGGATGCTTGCCCACATGGCCAGACGCGGATCAACCGCCGCCTCGGCGCTGGTTTTATGCTCGATCTCGCCAATATCTGCGCCCGCAGCAAAGTTGCCGCCCGCCCCATCCAACAAAACCGTGCGGCAATTGGGGTCGACTGCGCAGGAATCAAGCGCCGCTGCCAAATCTGACAGCAGCGCCGTGTTCAGCGCGTTTTTCTGCTCTGGCCTGTTCAGCGTCAGGCGCGTCCAGCCCGGCATTTCATCAATTATTAGGGTCATAGTCCGAACATGACTCAAGCCTAAAATAATTTCAAGCATAAAAGTTTTAAGCTTGAAACTTATCGGCGACGGTGCAACAGTTGCCCAAAGGCGCATATCGCGCCAATAGGATTTGGCATGAAAATTCTGTGTTTGGGTGGCGGCCCTGCGGGCCTTTATTTTGCGATTTCGATGAAGCTGCGCGACCCCGCCCATCAGGTCACTGTGCTGGAACGTAACCGCGCCAATGATACCTTTGGCTGGGGCGTGGTTCTGTCAGACGACGCGCTGGGGCGGATGCAGCAGAATGACCCGATTTCCACCCAATCCATCCGCGATCATTTTGCTTATTGGGACGATATTGCCGTGGTGCATAATGGGGTGCGCAATGTGTCGGGCGGGCATGGGTTTGCAGGCATAGGGCGCAAGCAAATGCTGATTCTGTTGCAGGCCCGCGCCCGCGAATTGGGCGTTGATCTGCAATTTGAGACAGAGTTCAAAACCGCCGAGGAGTACCGCCGCAATTATGACATCGTGCTTGCGACAGATGGCATCAACTCCGCCGTGCGGCGCGAGTATGAAAGCGTCTTTAAGCCCGATATCGACATGCGCCTTTGCAAATTTGTTTGGCTCGGCACGCAGCAAAAGTTCGACGATGCCTTTACCTTTATCTTTGAGAAAACCGTTCATGGCTGGGTTTGGGCGCATGCCTATCAATTCGATGACAGCACCGCGACCTTTATCGTGGAATGTGCCCAAGACACTTGGGATAAATGGGGGTTCGAGGCGATGTCCAAAGAGGACACTGTCGAGACCTGCCGCCAAGTTTTTGCCAAGCACCTTGGCGGCCATGCACTGATTTCCAACGCAGCGCATTTGCGCGGCTCGGCGGTGTGGATGAATTTTCCACGCGTGATTTGCCAGAAATGGTATCACGGCAATGTTGTGCTGATGGGTGATGCGGCGGCGACGGGGCATTTCTCCATCGGGTCGGGTACGCGGCTGGCGCTGGACAGTGCTATCGCCTTGGCCGAATATCTGCATAGCGAACCCAGCATCGAGGCCGCCTTTGCCCGCTATCAGGACGAGCGCCGCATCGAGGTGTTGCGCCTGCAATCGGCCGCCCGCAACAGCCTTGAATGGTTCGAACAGGTGGAGAGGTATTTGGATCTGCCTCCGCAACAGTTTGCCTATTCTCTGCTGACGCGCAGCCAGCGCATTGGACATGAAAATCTGCGCCTACGCGATCCGAAATGGCTTGGGGAGACCGAAGATTGGTTTGCGCGCCAAGCGGGCGGCGCGGCGGGGCGCAAGCCCATGTTTGCCCCGTTCCATTTGCGCAATATGGCCCTGAAAAACCGTGTCGTCGTATCGCCCATGGCGCAGTATAAGGCCGTGGATGGTTGCCCAACCGATTGGCATCTGGTGCATTACGGCGAAAGGGCCAAGGGCGGCGCGGGGCTGGTTTACACCGAAATGACCTGCACATCCGCGCAAGGCCGCATCACCCCCGGCTGCCCGGGTCTTTACGCGCCCGAGCATGAGGCGGCTTGGGCGAGGGTGGTAAACTTTGTTCACACCGAAACTGATGCCAAAATCTGCTGCCAGATCGGCCATGCGGGGCGCAAGGCCAGCACACAGGTGGGTTGGGAGGAAGGCGACGCGCCGCTGACCAGCGGCAACTGGGAAATCATCGCCCCCTCGCCGCTGCCATGGTCGCCCAAAAACGCCACCCCGCGCGAGATGAACCGCGCCGATATGCAGGCCGTCACCGCCGAATTCGTCCGCGCCACCGAAATGGCCGCGCGGGCAGGGTTTGACATGATCGAATTGCACGCCGCCCACGGCTATTTGCTGTCGTCGTTCATCAGCCCCGCCTCAAACCAGCGCAGCGATGATTATGGCGGCAGTTTGGAAAACCGCATGCGCTGGCCGTTGGAAGTGCTGACGGCAATGCGCGCGGCTTGGGGGCAGGACAAGCCTATCGCCGTGCGGATCAGCGCCACCGATTGGCTGGGCGATCAGGGCGTAACGCCAGACGAGGCAGTGCAAATTGCCAAGATGTTCGTAGCGGCGGGCGCAGATATCATTGACGTGTCGGCAGGCCAAACCTCGACCGAGGCGCGGCCTGTGTATGGGCGCATGTTTCAAACCCCCTTTAGCGACCGTATCCGCAACGAGGCGGGCATCGCCACAATGGCCGTGGGCAATATCACCGAAACCGATCATGTCAATTCTATATTGCTGGCAGGGCGGGCCGATTTGGTCTGCCTTGCACGGCCCCATCTGACCAACCCCTATTGGACGCTTCACGCCGCCATTGCGATGGAAGATCAGGCAACTGCTTGGCCCTTGCCTTATGGCGCTGGGCGCGAGCAAATGCGCAGGTTGCAACAAAAATCATCCGAGGTTTTGCGGGCATGAGCAGTGCGGGCACAAGCGTGGCAGGACGGCGTGTTTTGGTCACAGGGGGCGGGTCGGGCGCTGGGGCCGATCTGGCACTGGGCTTTGCCCGCGCGGGGGCGACGCAGGTGGTGATCTGCGGGCGGCGCGTGGACGCGCTTGCAGCTATAGCAGCCCAACACCCCGCTATCATCGCCCTGCCCTGCGACGTGACAGACGAGGCATCGGTGCAGGCGCTGTTCGCGCAGGCGGGTAAGGTGGATATCGTCATCGCAAATGCGGGGGCAGCGGATAGCGCCCCCTTTGCCAAAACCACGCTGTCCCAGTGGAACGCCATGCTGGCCGTTAACCAGACGGGGGTTTTTCTAACCTTCCGCGAAGGGCTGCGGCAGATGGATGGCTGGGGGCGGCTGATTGCCATATGTTCGACAGCGGGCCTAAAGGGCTATGCCAAGGTCGCACCCTATGCTGCGGCCAAGCATGGCGTGATGGGGATTGTCCGCTCGCTTGCACTCGAAATCGCGCGGGGGCAGATCACTGTCAACGCCATTTGCCCAGGCTTTCTGGATACCGAAATGACAGACCATTCCGTGCAGGTGATTGCCCAAAAAACAGGCCGCACCTTGGACGAGGCGCGCGCAACCCTTGCAGCCCTTAGCCCGCAAAACCGCCTGTATCAGCCCAGCGAAGTGACCGCCGCCGCCCTGTGGCTGGCCAGTGACGCGGCGGGCGGTGTGAACGGCAGCGGCATTTCCATATCAGGAGGCGAGGTGTGAGCGATCCCATGTCCAAGCGCCGCTTGAAAATGTGGATCCGCCTTTTGGGTGTAACCCGCGCGTCCGAAAGCAGCCTGCGCGAATATCTGCGCGTGCAGCACGATACCACCTTGCCCCGTTTTGACGTGATGGCCGCCCTGTATCGTCGCCGCGATGGTGTGACGATGAGCGAACTCAGCCGCATGTTGCTGGTCTCGAACGGCAATGCAACGACAGTGGTTGACCGTCTGGAAAAGGATGGGCTGGTGCTGCGCCGCGCCTCGGAAACCGACAGGCGCACGGTGTTTGTCGCCCTTACAACCGAAGGTTTGGCCCAGTTTGACATCTATGCCGCCGCGCATGAGGCCGAAGTATCAAAGCTGTTCGCAGGGCTGTCTGACAGCGATCTTGACAGCCTAACCGATATCCTAAAGCGCATGGGAGAGCCAAAATGACCCAAATGGCAGGGCTCAAGCCCCAGCATTTCTTGTGGGAGGTGTCGGGCCGCATCGCCACAATCCGCCTGAACCGCCCCGAGCGGAAGAACCCCCTGACCTTTGAAAGCTACGGCGAATTGCGCGACACGTTTCGCGCCCTGCCTTATGCCGATGATGTGGATGTGGTGATCTTTGCCTCGAACGGGGGAAATTTTTGTTCGGGCGGCGATGTGCATGACATCATCGGTCCGCTGATTGGGCTGCCAATGAAAGACCTTTTGGCCTTTACGCGGATGACGGGCGATCTGGTCAAGGCGATGCTGGCCTGCGGCAAACCGATCATCGCGGCGGTCGATGGCATTTGCGTCGGCGCTGGGGCGATTATCGCGATGGCTGCCGATCTGCGGCTGGCGACACCGACGGCGAAATGCGGGTTTTTGTTTACCCGCGTTGGGCTGGCAGGCTGTGATATGGGGGCCTGCGCGATGTTGCCGCGCATCATCGGGCAGGGGCGTGCGGCGGAATTGCTGTATACAGGCCGCTTGATGCGCGCCGAAGAGGGCCATGCTTGGGGCTTTTGGAACGCCTTGCACAGCAGCGGCGATCTGGACGCGGCCGCCCAAACCTTGGCCAGCGCACTGGCCGCGGGCCCGACCTTTGCCCATTCTATGACCAAAACTCAGCTTAATCAGGAATGGAATATGGGGCTGGATCAGGCCATCGAAGCCGAGGCGCAGGCACAGGCGATTTGTATGCAAACCCGCGATTTTGAACGCGCATACCACGCCTTTGTCGCCAAAGATCAGCCCATATTTGAAGGAAACTAAGCCATGGGCGATCGAACCTTTTTTGACTGGCCGTTTTTCCAAGACCATCACCGCAGCCTTGCGCAAGGGCTAGAGGCGTGGTGCGCGGCCCATTTGCCTGTAGATCACAGCGATACCGATGCCGCCTGCCGCGCCTTGGTTGCAAGCTTGGGCGCGGGCGGCTGGTTGCAGTATTCGGGCGCGGATCAAGGCGAAAGCTTAGACGTGCGCAGCCTGTGCCTTATTCGCGAAACTTTGGCGCGCCATGATGGCTTGGCCGATTTTTCCTTTGCAATGCAGGGGCTGGGCATGGGCGCGGTCA
>CAXNEP010000136.1:0-6479 GCA_964200865.1 Cypionkella sp.
GGCATTTTGGGGCTGGCCGCTTATAACCTGCGATTTTTGGCAGTGGGTCGCGATACTTTGATACCTGCCCTTGGCTTTGCACTGGCCGCTGGGGTGATGGTGGCGGCCTATACCACCTATGACGCGTGGGGCATTCGCGCCACGGCAGACCCGTTCACCTTTCTCGCGTGGTTTTTCATGTTAGACGGCATCATCATGCCATTTGCCACGGCTGGCCGCATTCGTGCCCTGCCGCGCGCCGATTGGCCCGCGCTGGCCCGTCTGGGGTTTGGCGGGGCGATTGTGGCCTTTTTCAGCTTTGGCGCGGTGATGCTGGCCACAAGGCTGGACAAAGTGGGCGAGGCGGCGGTGCTGCGCGAAACCTCTACCGTATTTGCCGCGCTGATCGGCTGGGCGGTGCTGGGCGAAAAAGTGGGGCTTGCCCGCGCGGGCCTTATGGCGTTGATTGCGCTGGGCGCTGTTGTGATGGAATTTGGAGGCTGACATGAAAAAGCGAGAGTTGAACCCCCTTGTCAAAATGGCCTTCGAAATTGGCCCGCTGATTGCATTTTTCATCGCGTTTGGGCGGATGAAGGATAACACCTATACCTTCTTTGGCACCGAATATTCGGGTTTTATCACCGTGACGGCTGCGTTCATCGTGGTGATGCTGGTGACGACGGCCATTTTATGGGCGCTGACGGGCGCGCTGTCAAAAATGCAGATCCTATCCTTGGTGCTGGTGGTCATCATGGGGGGGCTGACCGTGTATCTGAATGACGAGATGTTTATCAAGATGAAGCCCACGCTGCTGTTTGGCTTTTTTGGCGTGGTGCTTGGGGTTGGTCTGTTGCGGGGGCGGTCATACTTGCGCGATGTGATGGATGCGGCCTTGCCGCTGCAGCCTGAAGGCTGGATGATTCTAACCCGCAGGCTTGCGCTGTTTTTCATCTCGCTGGCTGTGGCGAATGAATTGATCTGGCGGTTCGGGTCAACCGAGGCTTGGGTGTTTTTCAAAACCTTTGGCGACACGCTGGCGCTGCTTGCGTTCTTTGCCAGCCAATATCCTTTGCTGGAAAAATACAGCACAGAAGAGGCTGAAAAACCCTAGTCCCTAATGGGCATAACGCCACGGGGAAAGCGCGCTCCATCTTTGGGTTTGAACGCTGGGCAAGGCTGCGGCCAGTGCCTGTAAATCAAGGCTGCCGTTCAGCAGCGCGCGGTACAGGCCAAAAATGCCAGGGCGGATGTACGGCGACCAGTGGCAGATGCGCGCGGGCGGGCTGGGCAGGGCAAAGCCAAATTCGGCCAGCGCATTCAGGCTGCGCGGCGCGTCCAGTTGCAGGTTGATCCAATTGGGCAGGCTACATCCCAAACCCTGACCAATAGCCGTGTCGCGGCCAAGCGCCACGCCCCATTCATAAACAGCATCAAACAGATCATTTTCGCGGGTGGTGACATTGATGATCTGCGCGCTTTGCCCTGCTGGCGTGCGCATGGCGCGCAGCGCAGGCTGGCGCGTTTCGGCGGCGGCCAGCAAAATCAGGCGGCCCATGTGGCCTGCTTTGGCATAATGCAGGCTGGCCAGTGCCGCCCGCGCGCCAAGGGAATGGCCAATGATATCAAGACGGCGGTTTGGGTCGATATCCGCGATCATCGCCGCCAGTTCGGCCAGCGCTGCACCTGCCTGTTCGGCCCTGCGGTTCACTTGGCCCAAAGTGCCCCGCGCGGGCCAGCCAAAGCCAATTGCTAAGCCTGCCGCCCCGCCCAACCCCAAATGGCGCGGCCAAGACACAAGGGTTTTATCGCGGCGCTTGACCAATTCTGCCTTAGGTTCTAGCGCGAAGATATGGCCAAAGGGGCAATGTTGGCCCGCATCTGGCGCAAAACGAAACCCGTGTACCATGGCTACAACGGGCGCTTTGGGATGAAGCCGTGTTAGCCGCAGCGCCAGTTCATCGCGATCCACAGCCAGCCGCCCATCTTTGCCCATGCGCACGATCAGCGGCGGTTCAGGTGGGTGGGTAAGGCTGTGTGGCATAGGCGCTCTCCGCTGTTGCAGGGGCAGCATAACGCTGCGGTGCAACATTGCGGTGACGGCGCTGTGACAATCCGATGACGATCAACAGAATTGAACGTGAGGCATCCCCGAAAATGCATGGGGCCGCGCATCTGCGCAGCCCCAATTCAGTGACAGCAGATGGTTACTCGTCGCCGCCACCTTCGTCTACGCCTTCGTCAACACCTTCGTCAACGCCTTCGTCCTCAGCTTCGTCTTCGCCTTCGTCCTCAGCTTCGTCGTCGCCTTCGTCCTCAGCTTCGTCGTCGCCTTCGTCCTCAGCTTCGTCCTCAGCTTCGTCGTCGCCTTCGTCCTCAGCTTCGTCGTCGCCTTCGTCGTCGCCTTCGTCTTCGTCTTCTTCGTTGCCTTCGCCGTCTTCGTCCTCATCGTCTTCGTCGATTTCGGCCTCGTCGTCTTCGTCAGCCGCTTCTTCGTCGCTCATGTCTTCATCGGCCTCGGCCAATTCGCTTTCAAATTCTTCTTCGGACATCAACTCTTCCAACTCGCTATCCGAGGATTCGTAGCTGCTGGTCATTTCACTTTCGTAGCTGGAAATGTACGAAGAATATTCAAATGAACTGACGCTGGAGCTGATCGACGTCCACGATGCAACAGATGTCAGCGCGATTGCTGTGCCAAATGTTTCGGACGTGATCGTTCCTGCCTTGCTCATTTTCTTGCCGCCGCTAGATCCCACGAACAAGAAATCGGTCTTGCCCTGCTTGATCATCGCTTTCACGGTCGCGTCCAGTCTTTTGGGCGATTTTACCTTTTTGCCTTTGCTTTTGCCGCCGCCGCTGGCTTTCGCGTTCTTGACCTTAGAAATCACATCGCCCGCTTTGATGCCATTTTTGTCGGCCTTGCCATCTGGCATCACCGCCAGAACCAGAACACCAGTTTGCTTTTTCTTCAGACCAAAGGCTTTGCGAACGTCTGCATTGATCGGGATCAGTGTCGCATCGAGGGCTTTAGAGATATACGGTGCAGGCAGTTTCTTATCTTGGGCAATCGCAACGCTGGGGTACAGCATCGCAACGCCTGCGATTTGCACTGGCAGGGTTAGCGAAAATGCAATGCCGGCCGCGGCGATTGCAGAGTTAAGCTTTTTGGACATGGGATACCTTTATTGAAGTAGGAGGAGCGGGTTGATAATGCGGCAATTCGTCAACTTGCGAAACTATTTAGACCGAATCCATCCGAGACAGAATCGGTTGTACTGAATAGGCTAACACACCCTTAAGGTACCGTGAATTTGTTTTTTGGTCCAGCTCGGCAGGTCTCGGGCCACGAGAAAATGGGTAATGAATATCAAATCTGCTCGGAATGCTCGCATTTGCGTATCCGCACCAAATGGGCCGCATACTGGTGTTTGTGCCAACGATGCAGGACAAATGTGGCGATGCCAATTGACGGTCTGAGGGCACTGTACTATCAGCAGCCTGTGGCGCTTTGTTACCAGATTGCGGGCCACGTTAAACATTCCGCTAAAAGGGTTAGGGCTGTTGCCCCGAAGCCCGTTGGTTTCGGGGTTTTTTATTTGGTCTAGGGGGCCGCCATGTCGAACGATTGGAAAACGCGCACGCAGCTTGTGCACCAGGGCAGCCGCCGCAGCCAATATGGCGAGATGGCCGAAGCGATTTTTCTGACCCAAGGCTTTGTCTACCCCGATGCCGAAACAGCCGAAGCGCGCTTTATTGCGGCGGGCGAGGATGAATTTATTTATGCCCGCTATGGCAACCCCACCACCCGCATGTTTGAAGAACGCATTGCGGCATTAGAGGGCTGCGAAGACGCCTTTGCCACTGCCAGCGGCATGGCAGCCGTATCGGGTGTGCTAACCGCGATGCTGCGCGCGGGCGATCACGTGGTGTCTTCGCGCGCGCTGTTTGGATCGTGCCATTACGTGCTGGACGAGGTGCTGCGCCGATATGGCGTTGAAGTGACCTTTGTTGATGGCGCGAATTTGGACGAATGGCGCAGCGCAGTGCGGGCAGGTACCAAGGCCGTGTTTTTCGAATCTATGTCCAACCCCACTCTGGAACTGGTGGATATTCGCGCCGTGTCCGAAATTGCCCATGCCGTTGGGGCGGTGGTGATTGTAGACAACGTTTTTGCGACACCCATTTTCAGCCGCGCTGTAGATCAGGGCGCCGATGTGGTGGTTTATTCCACCACCAAACATATTGACGGGCAGGGCCGCGCGCTGGGCGGGGTGATTTGCGGTTCGCGCGAGTTTATCCGCAAAACCGTTGAACCTTATATGAAACATACGGGCGGCGCGATGTCGCCCTTCACCTCGTGGATCATGCTGAACGGTATGGTCACGCTGGATTTGCGCTGCCGCGCCATGGCTGCGAGCGCCGAAACCATCGCCCGCGCGCTGGAGGGTGATTCGCGGATAAATTTCGTGCGGTTCCCGACATTGCCCAGCCATCCGCAGCACGCGCTGGCGATGGATCAGATGGGCGGGGCAGGCGGCACTTTGGTGACCTTTGATCTGAAAGGCGGGAAAGAGGCAGCCTTTGCTTTTTGTAACGCATTGCAGATTATTAAGATTTCCAACAATCTGGGGGATGCAAAATCAATTGCGACCCACCCCGCCACAACCACCCATTCGCGCCTGACACCTGAACAAAAGGATGTGATGGGAATCACCTTAGGGTTGATTCGTTTATCAGTTGGTTTAGAAGATACAGAAGATCTGATCAGCGATCTGTCTCGCGGGCTGGATGCGATTACTGTGTGAAACATTGTCGCTTTGTAGTGATCTGATCGGGGAATTTCTGCGTATACTCTGCACATTGGTTGAAAGCATCGTGTCAAAGTTTAAATGATGGTTTGCAACCTTAGGCTGTATTGGGAGAATGGTCGTGAATATTCATTTCTCGGATGCGGGGCTTGCGCCTAGCACAGACGAAGCTGCGGCTGCGCTAGCAGTTATGCGCACATGGGCCGCGCGCGCGTCCGAGGCAGAAATTGCCGCGCTGGATGCAGGCGCGCTGTCGCTTTTGGGCGGCGGTTATCCTGTATTGTCGCGCGACTATCCTGCTGATTTTGCTGTCACAAATGCCTACAAAGACAGCTTGCCAGATTTGCAAAATGGCCCGTCCAGCCTGATCCGCGGCGCAAAGCAACTGATCCAGCATGTCGGCATTTCCAACTTTCGCTTGCCCCTGCGCTATAAGACCAAGCTTGGCGCGCCAGTGCTGCTGGAAACATCCGTGACGGGCACTGTCAGCCTTGAGGCAGAGAAAAAGGGCATCAACATGTCGCGCATCATGCGATCGTTTTATGCCCATGCCGAGGCCGAGTTTTCCTTTGGCGTGATCGAGGCGGCGCTGGATGATTACATGCGCGATTTGGGCAGTTTTGATGCGCGGATTCAAATGCGCCTGTCCTATCCGTTGCAGGTACCCAGCCTGCGGTCGGGGCTGCAAGGCTGGCAATATTACGACATTGCGCTGGAACTGGTCGAAGTGGCGGGTGTGCGTAAGCGCTTGATGCATTTAGATTTTGTCTATTCCAGCACCTGCCCGTGCAGTTTGGAATTGTCCGAACACGCGCGGATGACGCGGGGGCAATTGGCGACGCCGCATAGCCAGCGGTCTGTTGCGCGGATTTCGGTGGAAATGGCGGCTGGGGCGGTTTTGTGGTTTGAAGACCTGATCGAAATTGCCCGTGCTGCCGTGCCGACCGAGACGCAAGTTATGGTCAAGCGCGAAGATGAACAGGCCTTTGCCGAACTGAATGCCGCCAACCCGATTTTCGTTGAAGACGCGGTGCGCAGTTTCTGCGGCGCCTTGCAAGCTGATGATCGCATTGGAGATTTTCGGATTGTGGCCAGCCATCAAGAAAGCCTGCACAGCCACGATGCCGTGTCGGTGTTAACGCAGGGGCCAACCTTCGCGCAGACCTCGCTTGACCCGCGTTTGTTTGCAAGCCTGTATCACGTGGGCTGATATTTGGGGCTGATATTTGGGGCTAACACACAACACAAAATGAAACGGCGCGCAGGGTGATCTGCGCGCCGTTTTTTGTGCTTTTTCGCGTATTGCAGGCGTATGTTATGCGTATTGCATCCGTAACTACATCTGCCATACGCCCGCCAACCCTTAGGGCCAGCAGGCGACCTGAACTGTCATGCCCATCGCCTACGCATTCAGCGCGTCTGGTGACAGCGCCGTCGCCGCCGCATCGCTGGCAGTGACGGCGACGTTGGCTTGTGCCAACAGTGGCGCAAGGCTGGCCATATCGCGGGCAAGGGACATGCCCTGCGGCAAGGTTTTACCGCCAATTTCAGTGCCAAATATCATCCCCAAAAGCGCGCCCGTGGCATTTAGCACTGGCCCCCCCAGATCGTGCGGGGTGACATTGGCGGCAAGTGTCAGCAGACCCGCCTCGCCGCTTGGCCCGCCCGCGGCCTGAATTTGGCCAAAGGTCA
>CAXNEP010000137.1:0-6469 GCA_964200865.1 Cypionkella sp.
GATTTCTGATAAAATCACGTTAAACCACGTGGTTGCGGCCTTGATGTCGCGCCCTTTAAAGCAGGAGTAGACCATGCGCGTTGCACTGATCTGTATTGATAAAGCGGGGGCTTTGCAGGTGCGGCTGGACGCCCGCGCCGACCATTTGGCCTATATCGCGGCGACAGGCGTGGTGGAAATGGCGGGGCCGTTTTTGGACGGTGGCGCAATGGTCGGCAGTCTTGTGGTGCTGAATGTGGACGATCTGGATGCAGCAAAGGCTTGGGCAGCGCATGATCCCTATGCCAAGGCGGGGTTGTTCGCCTCGGTCGATATTCGCGAATGGAAAAAGGTTATCGGATGAGGTTTTGGCTGCTGAAAACCGAAGCCGAAGAATTCGGCTGGCACGACCAAATCGCGGCTGGCGAGGTTGGGGCAGAATGGCATGGCATCCGCAATTATCAGGCGCGCAATAACCTTCGGGCAATGGCGCTGGGCGACCGCGCCTTTTTCTACCATACGGGGCGAGAAAAGGCAGTGGTGGGAATTGTCGAGGTCACCCGCCTAGCCGCGCCCGACAGCACCACAGATGATCCGCGTTGGGATTCTGTTTGGGTGCGCGCCCTTGCCCCCCTAACCCCTGTCACCCTAGAACGCTGCCGAACCGAGCCTGCCTTGCAAAGCATGGTGTTGCTGAACAATTCGCGCCTGTCTGTGCAGCCTGTCACAGCCGATGAATGGGCGCTGATTTGCCGCCTTGGTGGTTTGCATTGACAAAATGTCGCAGGTGCCTAGCCTAACCTTGCACAAACATGGCCAATTGGCCGCATAAAGCGAGGGAAAGATGGAATTTATCAGCGTGATCGCAGCGGCCTTGGCCGCATTTGCCTATGGCGCGGTGCATTACACGGTTTTGTCAAAGCAATGGTTGCCCGTTTCTGGCGTAAAGTTGGATGCCAATGGCCGCCCTGCGCAGGCGGGCAATATGCTGTTTCAATTTGGATCGTCGTTCATCGCGATGATTTTGGTCGCGGGCATGATGCGGCATGTTTTGGCCACATCGGGGGTGGATACGCTGGGCGGATCGGTTGTGTCTGGACTTGGGATTGGTGCCTTTTTCATCCTGCCTTGGGTGTGGATGAACAATACTTACACCAGCCGCCCCATTATGTTGACGGTGATTGATGGGGCCTATTCGATTATTGGCTGCGGGATTATCGGCGCGGTTTTGGCGCTGATCTAACGAATTGGGGGGTCCTCACCCCTAAAGACCCCCCAACCACCCCACGCGCTCCCCAGCACCGCACGTGTTCTGTTTAAAGGGTCTTGAGCTACTGCTCATGGATTTAACCTAACTGAAACAGAGGGATTTTGCAAAACCCAAGCGCGTAAACCTTGAATGATTACAGGATTAAGCCGCGCGCGCGCAGACCGAAATTTTGTGCAATCAGATAGGCCACTACCGCGCGGTAGCGCAGGGGCGCTGGGTAGCTGTCTTTTACTGCAAGCACCATGGCCTGCGTTAGCGCTGCAGGCAGATGATGGCGCGCCATAAAACTGGTCACAGCTTTGTTCAACGCGGGGTCGTCTGTGGCAGGAATCTGGGCAGACTTTGGGGCAAGGGCAAGCGGCCCCAGCGCGCGCATAGCCCATTCTAACAAGATTATATCAGGCACAATACCGCAAACATCGCGCAACTCTTGCGCATAGATCGCCTGCATGTCGTGCAGTTTTGCCATATCGAGCCCACAAGAAAACAGGCCCCGCTTGCGCGGGGCCATCACATCATCAATAGCGGTAATGTTCGGCCTTGAACGGGCCTTCTACCTTGACGCCAATATAATCGGCCTGATCTTTGCGCAGTTCGGTCAGCTTCACGCCGATTTTCTTCAGATGCAGGCGTGCAACCTTTTCGTCCAGCGCCTTGGGCAGAATATAAACGCCAGGCTGATAGTCGCTGCCCTTTGTCCACAGTTCAATCTGCGCCAGCACTTGGTTGGTAAAGGATGCCGACATCACAAACGATGGGTGACCCGTAGCATTGCCAAGGTTCAACAGACGGCCTTCCGACAACAGGATAATACGGCTGCCCGAAGGCATTTCGATCATATCCACCTGTTCTTTGATATTTGTCCATTTGTGGTTGCGCAGGGCCGCGACCTGAATTTCATTATCAAAGTGGCCGATGTTGCCAACAATCGCCATGTCTTTCATTTCGCGCATATGCTCGATCCGAATCACGTCGCGGTTGCCCGTGGTGGTGATGAAGATGTCGGCATTTGCCACTTCATCTTCCAAAAGGGTCACTTCATAACCGTCCATCGCAGCTTGCAGCGCGCAAATCGGGTCAACTTCGGTAACCTTCACACGCGCACCCGCACCGCGCAGGGATGCAGCCGAACCTTTGCCCACATCGCCATAGCCGCAGACCACGGCCACTTTTCCCGCCATCATCGTATCGGTGGCGCGGCGAATACCGTCAACCAGTGATTCTTTACAGCCGTATTTGTTATCAAATTTCGATTTGGTGACCGAATCGTTCACGTTAATCGCGGGGAAGGGCAACTGGCCGTTCTTGTGCAATTCATACAAACGGTGCACGCCCGTGGTGGTTTCTTCCGAAACGCCCTTGATCGCCGCTTTGGTTTTGGTGAACCAGCCGGGGCTTTCTTTCATCCGCTTGTGGATTTGCAGCTTAATCACCTCTTCCTCTTCCGAGGCGGGCACGGGGATAATCTCTTCGCCTGCTTCGGCGCGCGCGCCCAACAGGACATACAGCGTGGCGTCGCCGCCATCGTCCAAAATCATGTTCGCGCCTTCAGCGAACATGAAAGATTTGTCCAAATAATCCCAATGCTCGGTCAGGGTCTGGCCTTTAATCGCGAAAACAGGAATGCCAGCGGCAGCAATTGCAGCGGCGGCGTGATCTTGGGTCGAGAAGATGTTGCACGACGCCCAGCGCACATCCGCGCCCAGCGCTGTCAGCGTTTCAATCAGCGCGGCGGTTTGAATTGTCATGTGCAGGCTGCCCACAATGCGTGCGCCCTTCAGCGGTTTGGCAGTGCCAAACTCTTCGCGCAGCGCCATCAGGCCCGGCATTTCGGTTTCGGCAATGGTCAGTTCTTTGCGGCCAAATTCGGCCAACGCGATGTCTTTTACGATATAATCCTTGGCCATTTGCCATTCTCCTATTTGTTTGTGGCGCAGATAGCACGATTACCCCCACTCGACAACTGGCGCGGGCAATGTCACTAAAATACGGCAAAAATGAGGGCAGTTATGAAACAACCACGGGCGTGGCAGCGCATGTTATCGGGGCGGCGGTTGGATTTGCTGGATCCAACCCCGATGGATATTGAAATTGCCGATATCGCCCATGGCCTGGCCTTTGTTGCACGGTGGAACGGGCAGACGCGCGGCGATTTCGCCTATTCGGTTGCAGAACATTCGCTACTGGTCGAGGCGATTTTTGCGCGCGTTGTGCCTGATACCAAATGGCAGCTGGCCGCGCTTTTGCATGATGCGCCCGAATATGTGATTGGTGATATGATTTCGCCCGTGAAATCGGCGGTGGGCGAGGGGTATGGCCAAATGGATATGCGCCTTACCGCCGCCATTCATCTGCGCTTTGGCCTGCCTGCTGTGCTGCCCGCCCCGATGAAAAAGGCAATTAAGGCCGCAGATAAAGTCTCCGCTTGGCTGGAAGCGGTCGAAATTGCAGGCTTTGATCAGGCCGAGGCGGATAAGCTGTTTGGCGCGCCAGACCCTGCTGTTTTGCGCGGCCTGTCCATTCGCCTGCGCCCCCCTGCCGAGGTGCGCGCCGACTTTCTGGCGCGGTTTGACCAACTGTTTACCTAATCCCAGTGGGTAAGTGCCGCCTCATCGCTGTCTTTTGCGGCAACCCAAGCTGTGCCATCTGCGCGATGTTCTTTTTTCCAAAACGGCGCGCGGGATTTCAGGTAATCCATCAAGAATTCGGCCCCTGCGAAGGCGTCCTTGCGGTGCGGGGCTGATGTGGCGACCATCATTATGGCCTCACCGACGGTCAGCCGCCCATATCGGTGGATCACCCAAGCATCCAGCAGCCCGAAGCGCGCGCGCGCCGCGCTGACCATTTCTTCAATCGCCGGCAGGGTCATGGCGTCGTAATGTTCAATTTCCAGCGCAATCAAGCCACCATCGCCGCGCACCACACCTGAAAAGGTAACAATCGCCCCCGCCCCCGATTGCGCCGACGCAAAGCGGTTTGCGGTATCGCCCAGATCAAACGGCGCGGATTGAACCGAAATCATTCAGCCCCCCGTCATCGGCGGAAAAAAAGCCACTTCTTTTGCATTTGCCAAAGGCGCATCAAAATCGGTCAATACTTGGTCTACCGCGACCCGTACGGCGCGCAAATCTGAAAATGCAGCGGCGTGATAGCTGTCCAGCGCCGACAGTTCTGCCACTAGCTGCGCAACGGTTTTAGCCTGCGTTTCAATTTGCTCGCGCCCAAGGCCAATTCTTTCGCGCAACCACGCGAAATAAACCACTGTGATCATTGGTTTTCTTTCAGGTAGGGGCGCGATTTGTTGAAATATTCAAGCCCCGTGATCGCCGTCAAAATTGCGGCAACCCACATCAAAACCAGCCCAATATCCCAGACGACCGAAGCGCAATCGCGTTTGCCGCAGGCGCGGATCGGGTCGGCAAGGCCAGCGGAAACTGCGGCAGAATATTGATCGGTTGTCATGCCCTGCATGGCGACACCGTTCAAATACTCTAGCCCCGTGCCCAGAAACAAAACCGCAATCGCCACCATCTGCGCCGTGGTTTTCCATTTTGCCAGTTTGGTCACAGGCAACGCGCCCGCTTTGGCCCCCAAAAATTCGCGCAGGCCCGATACGAACACCTCGCGAAACAAAATCACTGTTGCAGGCAAAATCAGCCACGGGTTCATGCCCGAATACCCCGTCAGCACCATAATGGCGATCACCACCATCGCTTTATCGGCAATCGGGTCTAGCATGGCGCCGAATTTGCTTTCTTGGTGCCAAAGCCGCGCAAGGTATCCATCAAACCAATCGGTCACCGCCGCGCCGACAAACAGCGCCAGCGCCAACCAATCGGCCCAAGGGCGGTGAAAATACAAAAACATCACCGCCACACCTGGGGCGGCCAGCAGGCGCAGAACAGTCAAGGTATTGGGCAAATTCCACTGCATAGGGTCAGCTTATCCTGTGGTTGCGCAGGGGGGAAGGGGCAAAACCTGCACCTTACGGCACAGGTGTCCACAGAACATCATCGATACGCGGCGCGCCAGTGGCCAGCATGACAACGCGATCAAAGCCCATGGCAATGCCCGCCGCATCGGGCATTTGCGCCAAAGCGGCCAGAAAATCTTCATCAATCGGATAGGTTTCACCATAAACACGCTGCTTTTCGGCCATTTCTGCTGCAAAACGGCGGCGCTGTTCGTCTGCATCTGTCAACTCGCCAAATCCGTTGGCCAGTTCGACCCCGCAGGCATAAACCTCGAACCGCTGGGCAAGGCGCGAATCGTCTGGCAGCTTTCGCGCAAGGGCGGCTTCGGCGGCAGGGTAATGATCCAGCACGGTTAGGCGGCCCATGCCCAAATGCGGCTCGACCTTTTCGGATAGGATGCGCGACAATATATCGCTCCACGTATCGTCATCGGCCACGCGTAGATGAATGGCGCGGGCCTGCGCTGCCAAAGCGTCGCGGTTGGTTTCGCCCGCCGCGTCCATCGTCGCCAGCAGGTCGATGCCTGCATAGGTTTCAAAGGCGCGGTGCACCGAAATGCGTTCAAAGGGCGCGAAGGGGTCGCATTGTTTATCGCGAAAGCGCAACGTATCACTGCCCGCCGCCCGAACTGAGGCCGCAATCAGCGCGGCAATATCGGCCATCAAAACGCTATACTCCGCGCCAGTGCGATACCATTCCAGCATGGTAAATTCGGGGCTGTGCAGCGCGCCCCTTTCGCGGTTGCGAAACACATGGGAAAAGGCGGCGATCTGCGTCTCGCCCGCTGCCAGCAGTTTTTTCATCGCAAATTCGGGGCTGGTGTGCAGATACATCTGCCGCGGCGCGCCATCATTGCCCAGCGCCTGCGTGGCAAAACCGTGCAAATGCGCCTCGTTTCCGGGGGATATCGCCAACGCTGCTGGGTCAACCTCGATAAACCCTGCATCCGCCAGCCAAGCCCGCTGCGCCGCCAAAATGCGATTGCGCGCTAGCAGCAAAGGGCGGCGGTCGGCGTGGCTTTGGGCATTCCACCACGGGTTTTGCATGATTTTGGCTATCCTCTGGAGATTTGCAAAAAACTAGGCTAAAGCGCAGCCAGTCTGCGCAGCCCCCGATAGGGCCGCTTGCGCCCAAAAACAAGGATCAAACCCGTGAAAGTCATCGCTTCAAGCCTGCGCAAAGGCAATGTGGTTGAAATGGAGGGCAAGCTGTATGCCGTTCTAAAGGCCGAAAATTTCCACCCAGG
>CAXNEP010000138.1:0-6421 GCA_964200865.1 Cypionkella sp.
TGCGGGGGCGCGATTGGGCATAAGGGCAAAAAATGACAGGAGTTTGCGATGAACGAAGATGTAGGGCGGCGGGTGCGGGGCGGTGGCGGGTCTGCGCGGCGGGCCGAGCGTACGGCGGTATCTTTTGAAACCGCCCGCTTCATTCAGCGCAATATCCCCAATTTTGAAATTCTGAACGACGAGGCGCTTGCCATTATTGAATGGAACGCCGATACGGTTTTGGAAGAAATTGGCGTGAATTTCATCGAAAACCCTGCTGCGCTGGATTTGTGGCGCGCCGCAGGGGCCGATGTGCGCGGCGAGCGGGTGCATATTCCGCGCGGACTGGCGCGCAAACTGTGCGAAACCGCGCCGAAAACCTTTACCCAATATGCCCGCAACCCCGACCGCAATGTCGATATTGGCGGGCGCAATTTGGTGCTGGCCCCTGTTTATGGCCCGCCCTTTGTGCGCGATGCGGCGGGCGGGCGGCGTTATGCCACGCTGCATGATTTTCAAAATTTCGTGAAGCTGGCCTATATGAGCAAGTGGTTGCACCATTCGGGCGGCACGGTCTGCGAGCCTACCGATGTGCCCGTGAACAAACGCCATTTGGATATGCTGCTGGCGCATATGACGCTGTCGGACAAGCCGTTCATGGGATCGGTGACCGAACCCAGCCGCGCCACCGATTCGGTGGAAATGGCCAAGCTGCTGTTGGGCAATGATTTTGTCGATCAGAACACCGTGATGACCAGCCTGATCAACATCAACAGCCCGCTGACATTTGACGGTATAATGATGGGCGCGCTAGAGGTTTATGCTCGCGCCAATCAGGCCGCGATCATCAGCCCGTTCATCGTGGGCGGCGCGATGGCCCCTGTGACGGTGGCAGGCACTCTGACCCAAGTGTTGGCCGAAGTGCTGGCTGGCGTGGCTTATAGCCAATTGGTGCGCAAAGGCGCGCCCGTGATTTTTGGGGCCTTTGTGACCTCGATCGATATGAATTCGGGCGCGCCCACGTTTGGCACGCCCGAGGCGGCGCATATCACCTATGGTGCGGGGCAACTGGCGCGGCGGATGGGCCTGCCGTACCGGTCGGGCGGGTCGTTCTGCGGCAGCAAACTGCCCGATGCGCAGGCGGCCTATGAAACCGCAAACAGCCTGAACATGGCGCTGCTGGCGGGGGTGAACTTTATGCTGCACGCCTGCGGCTGGCTGGAAGGCGGTCTTGTGTCGTCTTACGAAAAATTCGTGATGGACGCAGACCAGCTTGGCACGCTGCACCATTTGGCCCAAGGTATCCAGATGGATACCAACGGCCAAGCCATGGACGCGCTGCGCGAAGTGGGGCCAGGCGGGCATTTTCTGGGCTGCGAGCATACGCAGGCCAATTTCAAATCGGCCTTCTGGCGCAGTGATTTGTTTGATTACAAACCCTTCGAGACGTGGTTCGAGGAAGGCGCGCGCGACACACAGGCGTTGGCGGGCGAGCGGGTCACAAAGATGCTGGGCGACTATCAGGCCCCCAGCTTGGACGCGGGCATTCGCGAAAGCCTTGAGGCCTATGTGGCGCGGCGCAAATCCGAAATGCCAGACGCGTTTATCTAAACATTGGTGGGCCGCCCCCTTGGTTTGGGGGTGGCCCAAACTGTCAAGTCGCGTTGACAGCGCTTCTGCACGGCACTGTCAACTTTGCGAATCACTTGTGCCCGTTTGGAAACAAAATCGGCACGTGACGCCGCCCGCGCCGGTGTCAATTTGCCGCAGCGCGCGGCAAAAGGCGCAGCTCTGCCAGAACCGCAATCAGCAAATCTATATGTTGCAGCGGCGAATAGCCCAGATCGCCCCTGCGCCGCTTATCTTCGGCCTGTTCTTCGGCATGCAGCAGATGTGGTAGGGCCTGATCTGGCGGCACCGATATATGGCCCAATCGGCGCAGATCACGCTCTCGCCTATAGTCCGTCATCCCCATTCTTGCGGCGTGAATCAGCATCTTGGGGCGCTGTAGCTGCTCTACTATCTTTCTGAAATCAGTCATCGAAGCCTCCTTAACTTGTGATTGAAGGCTAGCGTGATTCAACCTATCGTTGCATTACGTACCGTTTCAGCGCGCGCGTAGATTGTGCATTGTTTAGAATTTATCAACAATTTTATGTAAATGCTGCGGAATAGATTTAGGATAGGCAATGCAACATTCGGCACAACGGCAGATGCAAAAGGCGCAGGGGGGGCAGGATGACTGCACGCTATCCCCAGCGGTGCAGTTGCCAAACTGGCTGCCACATGCGTTTCGCTTATATCTGGAACATACCGAGGCGGGCCAATCTATCCGTGCTTTGGCGCGGCAAGATGGGCTGAACGCCTCGACCGTGCTGCGCCATGTGCGCCGCTGCGAGATGCGGCGCGACGATCCGCTTGTTGATGAAGCCCTGTGCAAATTTCAGCGCGGCCCGCGCCGCGATTCCCCCCCAAGCCCCGAGGATATCATGCATCACAGCCCAATTTCCCGCACTGGCCTTGACGAGGCCGAATTTGCACAAACAGCGCCGCGCCTTTTGCGCCGTTTGGCCGAAACGGGGGCGTTTTTGGCCATTGCCCCTGCCATGGAAAAGGCCGCCGTGATGCGCGCACTGCCCGATGGGCGGTTGATGCGCATGGCGGTGGTCGATCGCGCGCTGGCGCAGGTTTTTGCGCTGAAGGAATGGATCGCCCCGCGCGCAGGCGGTGCGGGCGGCGGTAAGGTTGATACATATGAACTTACAGCGGCAGGGCGGGCGGAACTGAAAGCGCGCATGGCGGCCACCCCGCGCGGGATGAGTGAGGCTGGCGCGCGGTTTGCCTGCGCTGACGACGATGCGGGCGATGATCGGGCCGACGGCAACCGCCGTATCCGCTATAATCTGGCCGAAAGCCCTGTGGCCGTGCTGGGGCGGCGGCGCGAAAAGGATGGTAGCCCCTATTTGCACCCCGATTTTGTGCGCGCCGCCGAGCGCCTGCGCGAAGATTTTGAACTGGCGCAGATGGGCACAGCGGTGGCGCAAAACTGGGAAGGGTTTCTGACGGGCGGGGTTTCGGGCGGGCGGGGCGCGGGCCATGGCCAAACCGCCCCGCGCGATGCGCGCGCGCGCGTTTCTGCCGCGCTGGCCGACCTTGGCCCCGATCTGGGCCATATCGCCCTGCGGGTCTGCTGCTATTTGGAAGGCGTGGAAGAGGCCGAGCGGCGCATGGGCTGGGCGGCGCGGTCGGGCAAGGTGGTGCTGCGCATTGCCCTGCGGCGATTGGCCCGCCATTATGAGGAGGTCTATGGCCGCTCTGGCCCGCTGATCGGCTAGGGCGCATTGCAAAATCGCAGGCAAAGGGCTATCTAAATAGCAATGTCAGGAGGCTCTATGCGCGATTTGAAACTACCAGACCAGCGCCACCCCGAAAAAGCGCATCGCCCCGACAATGCCCAACCCAAAAAGCCCGATTGGATTAGGGTCAAAGCCCCCACATCCGAAGGCTATAAGAAAACCCGCGACATTCTGCGCGAGAAAAAGCTGGTCACCGTCTGCGAAGAGGCGGGCTGCCCCAATGTTGGCGAATGTTGGAGCGTGGGCCACGCCACCATGATGATTATGGGCGAAATTTGCACGCGCGGCTGTTCCTTTTGCAACATCGCCACGGGCAAGCCCACCAATCTAGATACGTTCGAGCCTGGGCGCGTCGCCCATGCTGTGGCGGAACTTGGCCTTGCGCATGTGGTGGTTACATCGGTTGACCGCGATGATTTGGCCGATGGTGGGGCGGCGCATTTTGCCCAAACCATCCGCGCCATTCGCCACCGCAGCCCCGACACGACAATTGAAATTCTGACCCCCGATTTTCTGAAATGCGGGCCAGAGGCGTTGGAAATGGTGGTTGCCGCCAAGCCTGATGTGTTCAACCATAACTTAGAAACCGTGCCAGGCCTGTATCCCACCGTGCGCCCTGGCGCGCGCTATTTCCATTCGCTGAGGCTGCTTCAGCGGGTGAAAGAACTGGATCCGACCATTTTCACCAAATCGGGCATCATGGTGGGTCTTGGCGAAGACCGCATCGGCGTGGGGCAAGTGATGGATGATATGCGCGCGGCGGATGTGGATTTTCTGACAATTGGCCAGTATTTGCAGCCCACCCCAAAGCATCACCGCGTCGATCGGTTTGTCACCCCAGACGAGTTTAAGGGGTACGAGACTGCTGCCTATGGCAAAGGATTTTTGATGGTGTCGGCCACGCCGCTGACACGGTCATCCTACCATGCGGGGGATGATTTTGCCCGCCTGCGTGCGGCGCGGCTGGCGAAATTGGCGCAGGGGTAAAGGGGGGCACTGCGCCCCCCAATTGCAATCAGCTTTCCGGTTGGCGGTACGCTTTGTGGCAGGCGCTGCACGCCCCGCCCAGCTGCGCCATTGATGCCTTAATCGCATCGCCATCTGTGGCGGCTGCGGTTTTCATCGCATCGGCGGCATTGTTCAAATCGACAATTTTTGCCAGAAAATCATCTTCTTTTGCCCAAAGATCGGGCAGGGCAAAGCTGTCTGCTGATGTGCCATTTTCCGACCCTGCAGGAAACTGCGCCATCGACAGAACCGAGGCTATCGCCGCCACATTCGCCGCAGCTTTGGTGGCAGTGGCTGCGTCATAGGCGATTTCACCCTTGGCAATTGCGCCCAAAACACCCAAATCCGTGGCCATTTGCAGCATCAGGCCGTGGCGCGTTTCCACCGCATCGGCAAAGGGGTCTTCGGCATCTTGCGCAAAGGCCGTAAAGGCGGAAAACACCGCCACGCTGGCCAATGCGGCCAGTTTCAAAGCTGCTGGATTTTTCATAAAGCACTCCTATCGGGGCGCAAAGCTGCGCCAAGCAGCCCCGTGCCCGCGCATTGGGGCTGGCATCAGACAGCGCCCGTTAAGCCCCATTTGCAAGCGCGGCCTGAACGGCAAAGCCCAAAAGCCTAGGGAACGGCGGGAACGCGCCGAAGATAGGCGACCACGGCCTGCACATCAGATTCGGGCAGTTTGGCCATATTTTCCACCACATGCGCCATATGCCCGCCCACGGAATCATATTCGGGGGTAAAGCCTGTGGTCAGATAGGCGAAAATATCGCCGTCAGACCAATCCAGCGCGGCGGGGGTGATATTTGGCACGCGGCTTTTGCCATCGGCACTGGGCGCGCCTGCCAGCCATTTGGAACGATCTAAACCGCCCAAAGCATTGCGCGGCGTGTGGCATTCGCCGCAATGGGCAAGGCTTTCGGCAATATAGCGGCCGCGCTGCTCGGCCTCGGTCAGATCACCTGTGATGACATAGCTGTCATCGGCGAACATGGCCTTCCACAGGCCCAAAGATCGGCGAATGTTAAAGGGAAAGGCAATGTCATGCGGCAGGCTGGGCGTGGCATTGGCGGGCAGCCAATCCATATAGGCCTTTAGATTGGCCACATCCTGCGGGGTCATTTTGGCATAGGCCACATAGGGCAGGGCGGGGAAGTAATGCGCCCCTGTTGGCGAGACGCCCTGCTGAATGGCGCGCGCAAATTCCTCCAGCGTCCAGCCGCCAATACCTGCTACAGGATCGGGCGAGGTATTGGGCGCATGGAACGTTCCAAACTGCGTAGCAAAAGCCTGCCCCCCCGCAAGAACCAAAGGATCGCCGCCCTCGGCCATATGGCAGGACGCGCAGCCAGCGGCCCAAAAAACTTGGCTTCCCGCCTTATGATCGCCCTCTAGCCCCGCAAAAGCACTGGCATCAAACGCGCGCGGCGCGCTGATAAACCACGCAGCCCCTGCCGCCAAAACGCCCGCAACCCCAAGGCCAATCAGTAGTTTAGGTGTGAATTTCATTTTGGCGAAGTTCCTTTACGGTTTGGCGGGTGGGTTCACAGCCAGCCAATCTGGCCACAGACCCAACAATTCTACCCCCCATAGCGCGAAACAGGCCAGCACAACCAGCAGCACAAGCTTCACTTTTTCGGGAGAGGGCGGATTGCGTGCCCAACTGTACATGCGGATAAACCAATTTGGGCCCATCGTCGCCTCCTATGTAAAGCGCACCTTGCCAATATAGGGCAGGTTGCGGTTTCTTTGTGCAAAATCAATGCCATAGCCAACAACAAATTCATCGGGAATCTCGAACCCCGTCCATGTGGCCTTAATGGGTACCTCGCGGCGGCTGGGTTTATCCAGCAGCGCGCAGACCTCAAGACGGGCAGGTTCGCGCGAGAGCAGCATCTTTTTCACATGGGTCAGGGTAAAGCCCGTGTCGACAATATCTTCGACCACCAGCACATCGCGCCCCGCAATCTCGCCGCGCAAATCTTTCAGAATGCGCACCTCGCGCGATGAATGCATCGCATCGCCGTAGGAGGACGCTTCAAGAAAATCCACCTCAACAGGCAGGTCAATTTCGCGCACCA
>CAXNEP010000139.1:0-6397 GCA_964200865.1 Cypionkella sp.
TTGTTCAGCTCGAATTTGGAATTTTTGGCAAAGCCCGAAAAATCCAGCATGTATCGAAAACGCGAAAAAGTCAGCGTGCGCGTGCCGGCTTGAAACAGCGGGCGTGACAGTTCTAGGGTGTTGTTACCAAGGTTTTTCGAGGTGACATAAACCTCGCGCCCAACCCCTGTGCCAGAAATGCGCGCGCCCACAGGCACGGCGGCGATATTGGCCACGCCAGACAGTTGCAGCGGCTGGGCGGCATTAAACGTGGCAACTGAGGTGACAGTTACGGTATTCCAAGCGGGGTTTGCCACCGCAATAATCTGCCCATTGCTGATAACACGGCGCTGCTCGAACGTGGTCAGGCCCGTCAGCGCCGCAATATCAATTGGCGCGGTCAATTCCACACGGCGGCCTTTCAGATCTAACTCGACATGGTCAGTAAAGAAAAACAGCGCTTGCAGTGCACGGCGAAAGCCCTCTTGCTCGCCGCCAAAGGCCGCCGAATAGGTTTCCAAATTGTAATCGCGCGTGCAGGCTAGGCGCTGATTTGCTGGCATAATTATCCTGCCCTGAAAGCTGACAGGGTTGTCAAAGGTCATATGACTGCCCAAAAAATAGGTGCCGGGCGAGACGACAACGGTTTTGCCCGCAGCCGCTGTATCGGCGGCCTCAAAGGCTGCCACGTCATTGGTCACGCCATCACCCACCGCGCCATAATCGCGTACATCAACCCAGTCGAACATATCTGCGTGAAAAACCGCCGTGACATCTTCGATGGTAATGTCATCAATGCGCACCACGCCGCCCGATGCGCCCGTTAAATCCAGCCCCAAATGGCCATAGGCGGGGGCAATGCCCCAAACCATATCCACCCCTTGGCGGTTGCCCGACCCAATGATTGCGGTGATAGTGCGAACCTCACCATAGCTGGTCAACGCCACCGACGGCCCCACTTGCTCAGCGCTGGCCACATTGACCCCGCCGCTATTTGCCGCAAAGCCCGCAATCCGGACCGATGGCAGTGCGCCGCTAATCGCTTTCACCCGCGCAGTGACGCGCAGGTAAAGGCCTGGCTGAAATGGAATCTGCTGAAAGCAGCGCAGCTTTTGCACGGATGAGGTTTTCTGCAATTCAAGGCAGCCTGCAAAATCTTGGTCATTGGGCACAAAGGCGGCATTGGCCTGCCCCAAATAGCTGCCTTGCCCCGCGCGCCCGTCTTCGCGCGACCACAGGTTCAGCCCTGCCGAAAACGCCGGCGGCATCAGCACAAGCCCTTGGGTAATTGCCTTATTCATCTCATGTCCCTTACATCTGTTGACCATGGCGCGGCCCGTGCGCGCAGCTTTTGCCAACGTGCCAAAGCGCAATTAACTTTCCCCCACTACACCGCGCGCCGCCCCCCGCTTGAAAGCGGCGCCGCGCGACCCTATCTGCGGGTAAACCCAACCGCGAAAGGCGTTCCCAATGGCCAAATCTTTGATCGATTCCCTGCTGGCAGGTGTCCAAGACATGACGAAAGGCGGCAGCAGCGGCGGCGCTGGCGGCTTATCGGGTGGGCTGGGCGGTATCGCGTCCCAAGCCAAAGGCGCTTGGAACAATCAATCCACCCTGACCAAGGGCGCGATTGCAGGCGGCTTGCTGGGCGTTTTGCTGTCGGGCAATGCCAAGAAATTGGTGGGCACTGGCGTGCAGGTGGGCGGGGCGGCTCTGGTTGGCGCGCTGGCCTTCCGCGCCTATAGCGATTGGAAGGCGGGCAAATCCGCCAGCGCCGATACGGCCACCCAAGCCGCCCTTCCCCCGCCCAGCCCCAATTTCCTGCCCGCCTCTGCCGAGGCGCAAGAAGATCTGGCCCTGCGCCTTGTGCAAGCGATGGTTGCCGCAACCAAGGCCGATGGCCGCGTCACCACGGCCGAGCGCGCGCGCATTATGGGCCAACTGCCGAACCTTGGCCTTGGCGATGAGGCGCAGGCCCTGATTGCCGCCGAAATCGACGCGCCCTTTGACGTGAACCGCATCGCAGCCCTCGCCCATACCGAAGAAGAGGCCGCCGAAATTTACGCAGCCTCGCTGCTGGTGGTCGATCCCGAAGCGTCCGCCGAAAAGGGCTATCTGGCCATGCTGGCCGCACGGCTGAATCTTGACCAAGGCTTGGTCGAACATTTGCACGCCAAAGCAGGCGCGCTGGCGTAAACCCGCCTCTGCCTGCTTCCTAACTCTGCAAATACCTTGGGGGGAGCGAAGCGGGGGGCAAAGCCCCCCTGCCATCGCCGCCACCAAACCACCCTTGATAAATCCAGCCCGCCCTTGCAGGGGCGGGGCTGGCGTGGTTGTTATGCGCCACAGCGTCAACCAATGCGGGGGCGATTATGCGTGTGTTCATCAACGGGTTTGGGCGAATTGGGCGCTCGGTTCTGCGGGCCTATGCGGGCGATCTTGCGCTGGGCGGCAGGCTGTTTGCAGGCCTTGAAATTGTCGGCATCAACGATATCGCTGGGGCCGAGATGTGCGCCTATCTTTTTGAATATGACAGCGTCTTTGGCCCATGGCGCGGCACGGTAGCGCTGGGCGATAGCCCGCGCGCCTTGGTGATCGATGGGCGCGCTATCCCGCTGCATCAGACATCCGACATCTCGCACCTTGATCTGGCAGGCGTTGACGTTGTGATGGAATGCACAGGCCGCGCGGGCGCGCGCGATGTGGCCGCGCGCGGGCTAAAGGCAGGGGCAAAGCGCGTGCTGATCTCTGGCCCGTCGGACACTGCCGATGTCACGGTTGTTCTGGGCGCGAATGATGCGGCGCTGACAGATCAGACCATCGTCTCGAACGCGTCTTGCACGACAAATGCGCTGGCCCCTTTGGCGCGGCTTTTGGAGGATAGTTTTGGCATTGCCGCAGGCACAATGACCACAATTCACTGCTACACAGGCAGTCAGCCCACGGTCGATGCCCCCGCCGCCGATTTCGCCCGCTCGCGCGCCGCCGCCCTGTCGATGGTGCCGACCACCACCTCGGCGCAGCGGCTTTTGGATTTGGTGCTGCCGCAAATGGCAGGGCGCATCATTGGCTCGGCCGTGCGCGTGCCCACGGCCAGCGTTTCCGCAGTCGATTTGGCGGTACTGCTGATGCGCCCCGCCACGGTGCAATCCGTCAACGCCGCGCTGACGCAGGCAGGCGGTGTGATCGGCTGGACAGACCGCGCGCTGGTGTCCACCGATTTGCGCGCGCGGCGCGAAAGCATCATCATGGCCCTGCCCGAAACTCATCTTCTGTCCACCCCGCAAGGCCCGCTTTTGCGCGTCTTTGGCTGGTACGATAATGAATGGGGGTTTTCGAACCGCATGTTGGATGTGGCATTGCGGATGGGCAACAATGCCTAACTTCTTGTAAGTTTGACTCGATTTTTCTGCCCGCTTATGCACTTTGGGGTTGTGGCAACAAAGTGGCCTTGGGTGATTCTGCACTGCGCAAGAATCCGCGTGGCAGAAGTTTAAAGGGCTGGGTCTATGGTGCGTCGATTGTTTGGGTATGTTTTTGCCACCGCTTTGGCCAGCGTTATAGGGGCCAGCGTTGCAGGCAGCGCTTGGGCGCAAGATGCCACAACTGCCCAAATTGCCAGCACTTCGGGCGATACCGCCCGCCAAACCATCGGCTGGGGCCGCTTTTTCAACAACGATTATATCGGTGATCGCAAGGATCGCTGGCATTCGTCATCCTACACCATTTCGCGCCTGCGCGGCCCCGAATGGACGGGCAGCTTGCCCAATACCATTGGGCAGGTGCTGGAATTTCGCTTTCGCGCCGAAAACGTAACGCCCGAGGACTTGTCCGCGCCAGCAGCGCAAGATCGCCGTTATGCGGGGGTTATGTCCTTTGGCTATCACAGCCATTCCAAATTGCGTGCGGAAGAATTGTCGATGGGCGCGGATGTGGTGCTGATCGGCCCGCAAACGGTCCTTAGCAGGTTTCAAGATAAGGTGCATGATTTTCTAGGCCTGCCCGATGGCGCGCCAAGTTATGACGCGCAGTTTGGCAATGACGTGCATCTTTCGGGCACAGCCGAATTGGGCCGCCAGATTGCACTGGCCCCCAGCCTAACCCTGCGCCCCTTTGTCGAAGGGCAAGTTGGTTTTGAAACCTTGGCGCGGGCAGGGGTGGATGTGACCTTGGGCAATTTGGCCAAAGATGGGCTGATGCTGCGCGATGTGAACACAGGCCAGCGCTATAGCGCGGTGCAAGGCCCCCTTGGCACGGGGCTTAGCCTGACCTTTGGCGGGGATATGGCGCGGGTTGCATCCAGTGTATTGCTGCCCGATGGCGGCGCAGTAACAGCCTCGCCCACCCGCACGCGCCTGCGCGCGGGGCTGAACTGGCAGGGCGAGAAATCTTTTGTGTTTTTCGGCGCAACCTATCTGTCGCCCGAATTTGAAGAACAAAGCGAAGGCCAGACAATCGGATCGCTTAGCCTTTTGGTTCGGTTTTAGAAACAAAAGTATAGTAATTTTCGCCATATAGGCAGGTTTGCCACATTTCCGCCGCAATCTGTTTGTTAATGTTTCGATATAAGAAACTATAAAAACGAGCAGGCATACAAAATGAACACGGGCTCTTTGGGCACGTTCGTCATTTCTTGGTCACAAACCGAAATTGATGGCGTGCATTCTGCGCCGCTGTCGTTGCTGAACGTGGGCGCGACATGGCGTTATAGCGGACCAGTGGTGCGTGTAGACCGCCCCCAAGATGTGTTGGTTTTGCAGGGGGCAGATGGCGCGGCAGATATGCGCAAACGTGCCGCGCGCACAGTGCGCCGCCTTGTTGGGGCGGCCATTGCGGGCCGTATGGGCGAAGGTGACGATGCGGGCGCCGACGGCGAGGCCCACTTTGCCGATACGCCCGATCAAACCTTTATCGTAACCGACGGCATTCACAGCTATAACCTAACCCTCATCCCCGTGCCTGATACGGGGTCAAAACTGCTGATGATTTTGGGCGAGATGCCACCCCCTGACCAAGACCTGTGGGTGGTGCGCGCAGCCCTAGATACCACCCATTCTGGCGCAGGGGCCCAAGTGGCGGGCGGGGTGATTTGCTTTACCCCAGATACGCTGATCGCCACCGAATACGGCCCGCGCGCGATCGCCCAGTTGCAAGCGGGGGATCGTATTTTGACCCGCGACAATGGCCCGCAGGAAATACTGTGGCGCGGCCACCGCCGTATGAGCGGCGCGCGCCTGCATGTGATGCCGCATTTGCGGCCCATCCGTTTTGCCAGCGGCGCGCTGGGCTTTGGCCGCCCAGATCAAGAACTGCTCGTCTCGCCCCAGCACCGTATGCTGATCAAGGGGCAGGCGGCGCTGGCGCTGTTTAACACGCCCGAAGTGCTGGTTGCCGCGCAAGATTTGGTCAATGACCGCACGATTATGGTGGATCATTCGGCCCGCGAAGTGACCTATGTGCATATCCTGCTGGAACGCCATAATATCGTGTGGGCCAATGGGCTGGAAACCGAAAGCTTTCATCCGTCGAACACCGCCCTTGATACAGTGGCCGATGATCAGCGCGCGGGGCTTTTGGACATTCTGCCCGAAATTGCAGAAAACCCCCATGCCTATGGCGATTATGCCCGCCGCAATATCAGCGCCGCCGAGGCTGCGATTTTGCGGCATGAGATGCGTCACTGAACGAGGGGGGCTACCGCCCCCCTAACCCCCCGTGGATATTTGTGCCAATGTGAAAGGGCGGGGTGTTGACTCTGAAAGAGTGGGCTGTATAAGCACGCAAATCCCAGAGGCGACTCTGGGGTTTTTTATTGGTGTTGGTGGCCTCCGCAAGGGGTGACCTGTCGGGGCAACAGCCCAAAGGACAACGCCCTTCATCGGCAACGGCCCCGTGAACATCACGCTGCCCGCGCCCCATAACGAAGGAGATCAGCCGTGACCAAACGCACGTCTGCCAAGTACAAAATTGACCGCCGTATGGGCGAAAACATTTGGGGCCGCCCCAAGTCGCCCGTGAACAAGCGCGAATATGGCCCAGGCCAGCACGGCCAGCGCCGCAAGAACAAACTGTCCGATTTCGGCACCCAGCTGCGCGCCAAGCAAAAGCTAAAGGGCTATTACGGCGATTTGACCGAAAAGCAGTTCCGCAAAATCTTCACCGAAGCCGAGCGTGTGCGCGGCGATACGGGCGAGATGTTGGTCGGCCTGCTAGAGCGCCGTTTGGACGCGGTTGTCTACCGCGCCAAATTCGTGCCAACCATTTTCGCAGCCCGTCAATTCGTCAACCACGGCCACGTGACAGTGAACGGCGCCCGCGTGAACATCGCGTCCTACCGCGTCAAAGAAGGTGACGTTGTGGCCGTGCGCGAAAAGTCGCGTCAATTGTCCGTTGTCATCGAAGCGCTGGATCTGGCCGA
>CAXNEP010000140.1:0-6396 GCA_964200865.1 Cypionkella sp.
CAAGCCCTGTGCGCACGGCTTGCTCGATGCAAAATTCGTTGATGACGGGCAGCATCCCTGGCATGGCCGCATCCACAAAGGACACATGCGCATTGGGTTCCGCCCCCACCCCCGTTGATGCGCCTGAAAATAGCTTGGCATTGCTGGCAACTTGGGCATGGATTTCCATGCCAATCACCAGTTCCCAATCCTGCTTTACCCCCGCGATCACCTTGGGTTTTGGCGCAGTATAGGTCAAATCCAGCATGTGAGCCCCCGTTTCATCCGCCCCCTCTTTATCAGGGGGGGCGCGGGGGGGGCAAGAGGGCTAACTTGCGGGCTAGCGGGCCGCTATGGCAAAGGGAAAGGCCGCTGGCGTTTGCGGCGTTTTGCGCACCATATGTGGCAGCGCCGTATCGCATTTACCCGCGCGGCGCATGGCCCATGGCAAAAACACCTCTTCGCGCGCGGCAGCCATAAGGGCCGATTTCAACCAACGACGTTCTTTTTTCATAACCTATTCCCCTATTTGGCGGGCCAGCTTGGCAGCATCCCGTATCTGCAAAACTGCGAGGCGATTGCGGCAAGGTTGCGGCAAAACTGGTGCGAAAAGGGGGAAAATTAACCATATCGCCACCCTGCGGGGCGGCTTTGATAAATATCTGATTTTTATATATTTATTGTAGATGCCATTGCAGGTTATGCGCGCCATTCGCCCCTTGGTTGCAAAGCAGCTGCCGCCCCTGCCCTTGTGGCCACATTTGCGCCGCAATTGCAGGGGCGATGTGAAGCCTAACCCGCCGCTCTGATACGCTGCGCCATTTCAGACAGATTCCGCGACAGGCCCTTGGCGGCAAGGACACGGTCTAGCGCCGCGCAGGCATGGGCGCGCCGCCCCGCGTCATAGCGCGGCCACGCCTCGAACGCGGTCGACATGCGGGCAGCGGTTTGCGGGTTCACGCTGTCTAGTTTAATCAGCCAATCGGCCAGCAGATCATACCCCGCGCCCGATGCGTGGTGAAATCCTGCATGATTGGCAGTGAGCCCGCCGATCACACTGCGGAAACGGTTTGGGTTTTTTATATCGAAATCAGGATGCTGCGTTAGGCGCTGCGTCAGTGCGGCGGTGGTATCAGGGTGCGAGAGGGCGATTTGCAGCGTGAACCATTTGTCCAGCACAAGCCGCTCGCCGCGCCATTGGTCATGGAACTGCGCCAGCGCGGTATCGCCCGCACCCACGTTCAGCAGGGCGGCAAGGGCTGCGATACTGTCGGTCATATTGCTGGCCGCCGTATAGGCCGCGCTGGCCCCTGCCCCGCCATCCAACCGCGCAGACAGCGCCAGCAGCGCGCCGTGCAGCGCGCGCCGCCCTGCGTCTGCGGCAACGGGTGAAAAGCCCGCCGTTGGCGCATGGGCGGCCAAAAGCGCGGGCAGATCGGGCGCAAGGCGCTGCGCAATGGCGGTATGCAGCGCCGTGCGGGCGGCGAAAATTGCATCGGGGTCGGGGGTGATCCCCGCGCTGTGCAAATGGCTTGCCATGTCATCTTCGGATGGCAGTTTCAGGCACAGCGCGCGGAAGGCAGGGTCAAGCGCATCATCACGCACCATGCCCGCCAGCCCATCGAGCAGCCCCGCCAGCGGGGCAGCGCCGCTGGTGATGGTGCCCTGCATCGACGCATAACCCAGCGCGCGGGCCGATTCCCAGCGGCTGAAAGCATCGGTGTCATGGGCCAAAAGGAATGAGTGGCGCGCGGTATCGACCTGATGATTTAGCACCACAGGGGCCGAAAACCCGCGCAGGATTGACGGAATAGGCTGTGCCCCAAGATTGTCAAAATGGAAGGACTGGCTGGATTGGGTCATTTCCAAAACTTGGGTCGCCAACACCTCGTCGCCGTTCGGCCCCAAAAGGCCCACAGCGATTGGAATTACTTTGGGGTCTTTGTGCGACTGGTTCGGTGTCGCTGGGTTGTCTTGGGTAAAGGTCAGGGTAAAGCGGCCCTTGGCCGCATCCCATTCCTCGGCCACGCTAAGGCGCGGCGTGCCTGCCTGAAAATACCAGTTGGAAAACTGCGACAGATCACGGCCCGTCGCATCTTCAAACACCTGTAGCCAATCTTCAATCGTGGCTGCATCGCCGTCGTGGCGGGTGAAATACAAATCCAATGCCATGGCATAGCCCGCATCCCCGACAAGGGTTTTAAGCATACCAATCACTTCCGCGCCTTTTTCATAGACAGTCGCGGTGTAGAAATTGTTGATCTCGATATACTCGGACGGGCGCGGCGGGTGCGCCAGCGGGCCTGCATCTTCGCGAAATTGGCGCGCGCGCAGGGCCAGAACATCCTCGATCCGCCGCACGGCCGCGCCGCGCAAATCGGCGCTGAACTGATGGTCGCGGAATACGGTTAGCCCTTCCTTCAGGCACAGTTGAAACCAATCGCGGCAGGTGATGCGATTGCCCGTCCAGTTGTGGAAATATTCATGCGCGATGATCGCCTCAATGCGCGCATAATCGTCATCCGTCGCCGTGTCTGGGCTGGCCAGAACGACCTTGGAGTTAAAAATATTCAGCCCCTTATTCTCCATCGCGCCCATGTTGAAATCATCCACGGCGACGATGTTGAATACGTCCAAATCATACTCGCGCCCGTAGACCTGTTCATCCCATCGCATCGAGGCGATCAGGCTTTCCATACCCCACGCGCAGCGCCCCTCATCGCCTGCGCGCACGTAAATGTTCAGCGCTACATCGTGCCCCGACATGGTTGTGAACGCGCCCGAATGCGCGATCAAATCCCCCGCGACCAGCGCAAACAAATAGGCGGGTTTGGGCCAAGGGTCGACCCATTCGGCCCAGCCCGCCCCTGCCCCCGCAGGGTTGCCATTGGACAAAAGTACAGGCAAATCAGAATTGATCCGCACGGTAAAGCGCGACATCACATCGGGGCGGTCGGGGTAGAAGGTGATTTTGCGAAAGCCTTCCGCCTCGCACTGGGTGCAATACATGCCGCGCGACATGTAAAGCCCCTCTAGCGCGGTGTTGCCTTCGGGGTTGTTTTCAACAACTGTTTCCAGCGTGAAGGGGCCATTTGGCAAGAGGTGCGCGGGGATGGTTAGACCCGCCGCATCAGCCGTTACATCCACCAGCGCGCCGTTGATCGCTGCCGAGATAAGCCGCAATTCCAGCCCGTCCAGCCGCAAATCTTGGCCCGTTTCTGCCGCAGGATTGGGCGCCATATCCAGCCGCGCCGTGACCTTGGTTGCGGTTGGGTGCAGATCAAAGGTCAGATGCACAGCTGCGATGATATGGCTGTAGGGGCGGTAATCAGACAGGCGAATGGTGCGCGGGTCGGCAGCGGGGGCGTGCATGTTCATGGGATGGCTCCTTTGCGCCGATGCTTTCCCAAAGCGGGCGCGGGCGCAAGGGGTTTGCCTGTGCAAAATACCGAATTCCCTCTTGTCGAATCGCGGGCCCTGCGCGATAGATGTTCCATGAATGTTCTCATCTGGTTCAAACGCGATCTGCGCATCCACGATCATGCCGCCTTGGCTTTGGCGGCGGATATGGCGCGCGATATGGGCGGGGCGGTGCTGCCCCTGTACATCGCCGAACCCGAGGTTTGGGCGGCGAAAACGGCATCAGCGCGGCAGTGGGCGGGCGTGTCTGATGCGCTTGCCGATCTGCGCGATGATCTGGGCGGGCTTGGCGCGCCGCTGATCATTCGTGTGGGCGGCGCGGTGGAAGTGCTGTCGCGCATCGCAAAACGCGCCAAAATCACCCATATGATCAGCCATATGGAAACTGGATGCGAGGACAGCTTTGCCCGCGACCGTGCCGTGGCCGCGTGGGCGCGCCGCGCGGGGGTTGCGTGGCAAGAATTGCCCGTATCGGGCGTGCGGCGCGGCTTTCGCGGGCGGTCAAGCTGGGCCGCGGCGCGCGATGCCTTTGTCGCAGCCGATCTTATCACCGCGCCCGCCGCCCTGAACGCGGTGCAAGGGATCGAGGCAGGCCCCATCCCCAGCGCCAGCGCCCTGCGCATCGGCATCGATGCCTGCCCGCACCGCCAAAACGCGGGCCGCGTGGCAGGGTTGGCGGTGATGGGCAGCTTTTTTGCGGCACGCGGCGCGGGATATTCTGGGGGCATTTCATCGCCCCTGCTGGCCGAACGGGCCTGCGCGCGCATCTCGCCGCATTTGGCACTGGGCAGCGTTTCGCTGCGCGAGGTGTCACACGCCCTTGCCACGCGGCGCGAGGGTGGGATGGCGGGCAATTGGGCGCGCAGCCTATCAGCCTTTGAAAGCCGCCTTGCTTGGCGCGATCACTTTATTCAAAAGCTGGAAGATCAGCCAAATTTGGACAGCGTGGCGATGCAGCCCACAACCGATGCACTGGGCCGCCTGAACGATACGGGACTGCTGGGCGCGTGGAGTGCGGGGCAAACGGGCCTGCCCTTTATCGATGCGGCGATGCGGTATTTGAACGCCACCGGCTGGATCAATTTTCGCGCCCGCGCCATGCTGACATCTTTTGCCACCTATCATCTGTGGCTGGATTGGCGCGATGTGGGGGCGGAACTGGCGCGCAAGTTTACCGATTACGAGCCGGGCATCCATTGGCCGCAAATTCAGATGCAATCGGGCGTGACGGGGGTGAATATTCCGCGCATTTACAACCCCATAAAACAGGGCCTTGACCAAGACCCATCAGGGCGGTTCATGCGGCAATGGCTGCCCGAACTTGGCCCCGTGCCCGATGCGCATTTGCATGCGCCATGGCGCTGGTCTGGGGCGGGGCAAATATTGGGACGGCGCTATCCCGAAGCCTTGGTTGAACCCAGCGCGGCTGCCCGCGCGGCGAAAGCGCGGCTATCGAGCATCCGCGCCACCCCCCGCGCCAAGGCCGAGGCATTCGAAGTGCTGGAACGCCACACCGCCCAAACCCCGCGCCGCGCGCCCAGCCAAACTGCCGCCTTGCCGCAGCGCAAATCTGGCACAGATAAAGGGCAGATGGTGATGGAGTTCTAAATGCCCAAAATGCGCCGCAAGGCCGATTTGCCGCGCAAAACCTGCGCCGCCTGCGGGCGCGAGATGGTCTGGCGCAAGGCGTGGGAAAAGGTTTGGGATGAGGTGAAGTATTGCTCGGATGCCTGCCGTCACGGCAAGATGCCAGCGGGCAAAGGGGGGGCTCGCCCCCCCACGCTTCGCTCCCCCTGAGGATATTTTTGAAGAAAAGAAACGGATTAGGCGATGCTTTGCGCATAGGCCTCTAGCTGGCCTGCCACCGTGCCCCAGCCGTCGAAAAAGCCCATCGCTTTGTGCTGGGCAGCGGATTGCGCGCTGCGGTGGCGGGCAACGGCGGTATAGCGTGTGCGGCCATTGCCGATATCTTCAAAGGTCAGGATCGCCGTCATAAACGGCTCGGCGGCAGGCTTCCATCCTGCGGTGTAAGTATCTGTAAAGACAAGTTTTTCGTTCGGGATCACTTCCAGATAGACCCCGTTGTTTTCCATGATCTGCCCATCGACGTCAAAAGTGGTGTTGCATGCGCCACCTGCACGAACGTCCAATTCGCATTTGGTCACGCGGTGCGGTTTGGGCACAAACCAATGCGGAAGATGCGCGGGATCCGTCCAGCATTTATAGACCAATTCGCGCGGCGCGTTCAAATCGCGCGTCAGGATCAGGTCTAATTCGGGGTCATAAGTCATCAGATTTCCTTATCAATTGGTCAAGGTAATGGGCCAAACGATCCGTCTGGGCTTCCATTTTTCTGCGGGTGTCACTGATCCAATGGGATGCCAGATCCAACCCATCGGCGCGGGCGGTGCAGATGCGCTGGCGGCCTTGCTTTTGGGTGGTTACTAGCCCCGCCTCCTCTAACACGGCCAAATGGCGCTGAATTGTGGGCAGGGCAAAGCCGCTTGGCTGGGCCAGTTTGGCCATGGGCTGGGGGCCTGCGCCAAGTTGCGCCAAAATGGCACGCCGCGTTGGGTCGGACAGCGCGTGAAACAGGCGCGAAAGATCGGGTTCATACTTAGTCATACAGCTAACTAACCTAATTGTTCAAAAACAGTCAACCACTTACCTAGGCACCTTGCTTTCAATGTGGGCGCGAAACTGTTACCCGCATTTCGCAAGATAATCGCCACGGGAAAGATTTGCGCTTTGCTGTGAGCAGTGTAGGCTGGTGGCGGGTACATTAAGGGGGCAACGATGTCAGGGCAAGTCAGCAGAACCATACGCAGCGGTCTGGCGGTGGACAGCCGTCTGGCGGATTTTGTGGAACAGCGCGCGCTGATGGGCACGGGCATAGATGCCGCCACCTTTTGGGATGGGTTTGCCGCCCTGCTGGCGGAATTCGCCCCCCAAAACCGTGCGCTGTTGGCACGGCGCGCAGATTTACAGGCCCAAATC
>CAXNEP010000141.1:0-6383 GCA_964200865.1 Cypionkella sp.
AGATCACACGTTCAGAAAAGCCCGCCGCCGTGCGAAAGCCGATTCGCTTGGACAAATCGGTCAGCGCCTCGCCCACTTTGCGCTTGTTGTGCATTTGCTGCGCGCCAAGGCGGTTGCGCAGCACAATCCAATCAATCGGCGCGCGCCCCGCCTGCGCGCGCAATTGCCGCGCATTCCACACCATTTCGGCATAGATTGATGGGCCCAGCACCGCACCCGTCTCCGCATCCAGCCGCGCCAGCAGGTCAAAGTCGACAAAGCTGTCATTCAGCGGCGTAATCAACGTATCGGCCAGCGAATGCGCCACTTGCGACAGGCGCGTATGGCTGCCAGGGCAGTCGATAACGATAAAATCGGAACTGGCCTGCAACTGCGCCATCGCCGCGCCAAGGCGCTGGTCAAAGGGGTTTTCACCGGGGCTCAGCTTTGCAGGTTCAAATTCGGGCAGGGAAATGTAATTCGGGCTGGGCAAAGACAGCCCCGCGCGCGCCATATAAGCCTCGCGGTTTTCAACATAGCGCGCAAAAGACCGCTGCCGCAGGTCAAGATCCAGCGCACCCACCCGCTTGCCCATCCGCACCAGCGCCGTGGCCACATGCATCGCGGAAGTCGATTTGCCCGACCCGCCTTTTTCATTTCCAACCACAATGATATGGGCCATCAGCGTTTTCTCCCGCGTCTTTGCCCCTGATATACGAGTCCAACACTGCTTAGGGAAGCAAAAACCGCCCGAAAGCTCACGACGTGATCGCCTCGCAGCGCAATTGCTGATCTTCGCAGCGCGTCGTCGGCCAAGCGGGCCGCCGCCAGCAATATCCCGCAGGATTTTGCGTAAACTGCATCACCCAATTGCCGCCCACACCATCGGGATCGGCGCGATAGGGCGCTTCTTCTGACAGGGTCAGCGCCATGCCGTCAAACGCTTCCAGATCATAAACTTCGCGCATCCGCTCGCCGCCCGCGCTGCCCTGAAAGGGCTTTTCCCAAATACGGGCAAGGTGGGGGCGGTCGTCTATGATCGCGAGTTCGTGCGGATTGGCCGCACATGATGCGGCACGATCGCTGGCACTGCCAAACTTACCTTCAAGCAGGCCAAAATCCTGCTGGCCCAGCGCGGGGCTGGCACAGGTAAGCAGGGCAAGGGTCAGGGCGTATCGCATAGGTGCAGTTAACCAAGATGCGCGCCTTGCGTCAAAGAAAATTTACACGCGCCAATAGAAAAGGGCGCACCCTGCGGCGCGCCCCCTAACCTTGCAGTGGGGTAAATCAGAACCCCAAACCTGCATATTTGTTTTTGAACTTCGAAACGCGGCCGCCCGTGTCCATCAACTTGGCATTGCCGCCCGTCCATGCGGGGTGCGCCAGCGGGTCAATATCAAGCGCCATTTGGTCGCCTTCTTTGCCCCAAGTGGTTTTGGTTTGAAACACTGTGCCGTCCGTCATTTTGACGTCGATCATGTGATAATCGGGATGTGTATCTGCTTTCATAGCCCGCGCTCCTATTCTTCCATCGCTTTGTAATTGGTGTCTTCGACAATACGCGCCGATTTACCGCGACGATCGCGCAGGTAATACAGCTTGGCGCGGCGCACACGGCCACGGCGCACCACTTCGATGGTGGCGATATTGGTCGAATACAGCGGGAATACGCGCTCGACACCCTCGCCGAACGAGATTTTGCGCACGGTGAAGCTGGCCGAAATGGTCGCGCCGCCTTTGCGGGCAATCACAACGCCTTCGTAGTTCTGCACGCGCGAACGGGTGCCTTCGGTGACCTTGTAGCCAACGCGAATGGTGTCCCCAGCCTTGAAATCTGGGATGGTCTTGTTCAAAGCCGCAATTTGCTCGGCTTCCAGTTGGGCGATTAGGTTCATCGCATATCCTTTTTGCAGCGGGGTTATCCCCGACATAATGCCGCGCCAGAGCTTGGGTCTTTGATCGGATCGCAGGCTGCGCCCACTCCGCCCCAGATAACGGCAGCTTCTTGATGACTGACCCGCTTGCCGCAACCCCACCAAAGCAACAAGGCCAAGCAATACAGAATCAGGCCTGATGGGCAAACGCCCCAGACTTGGGCCGTATAGGGGGATGGGGGGCGGGGGTCAAGTAGTGGATTCAAGGGGGATTATTGTAGTAACAAATATTGATGTTCTGACCAATCTGTGATAGGAACTCTCATGAACATCACTTACGACCCCGCCAAACGGGCCGTGACGCTCGAATTGCGCGGCCTTGATATGGCCGAAGCAGGAACGATTTTCGAAGGCCCGCATGTGACATATGTTGACGACCGCAGGGATTATGGCGAGACGCGGTATATCAGCATCGGCCATCTTTCAGCTCGAATGGTTTTTGTGGCGTGGACACAGCGCGGCGACACCTGCCGCATTATCAGTATGAGGAAAGCAAATGAACGAGAGCAAGCCCATTACGGCCCAAGATTTGGATGACTTCGATGACGACATCCCCGACATGACCACGCCCTATTGGGCCACCAAAATCGCCGCTGCCCCCCTGCTGCCCGGTCGGCCAAAATTGGCATCGCCGAAAATCTCCACCACCATTCGGCTGGACGCTGACGTGCTTGCCGCCTTCAAAGCCCAAGGATCAGGCTGGCAAAGCCGCATCAACGCCGCCCTGCGCAAGGCGGCGGATTTGCCCTAAACCTTGCGCCGCATCCACGCCGCCCACAGATCAGGCCGCCGCACCTTGGTCACTTCCTCGGCCTGCGCGCGGCGCCATTTGGCCACCTCGGCATGGTTGCCCGATGTCAGCACGGCGGGGATCTCCCTTCCCTGCCAGACCGCTGGGCGGGTGTATTGCGGGTGTTCCAGCAGCCCATCGGAAAAGCTTTCCTCTACCGCAGACTCCGCATTGCCCAGCACATTGGGCAGCAGGCGCACGACGCTATCAATCACCGCCTGCGCTGCAATCTCGCCCCCCGTCATCACGAAATCACCAAGGCTAATCTCTTCGATATCGAAATGATCCAGCACCCGCTGATCCACCCCTTCAAACCGCCCGCACAGCAGCGTCACGCCATCGCAGGCGGCAAGCCGCCGCGCGGTCGCTTGGTTCATGGGCCGCCCGCGCGGCGACAGGTAAATTACAGGCCAACGCGTCACATCGCGCGGCGTATCCGCCGCTGCCGCGTTCAGCGCCAGCTCCAACACATCGGCCCGCAAAACCATGCCCGCGCCGCCGCCCGCTGGCGTATCATCCACATCGCGGTGCTTGCCCTGCCCGAATGTGCGCAAATCCAAACACTCCAGCGCCCAAAGGCCCATATCCAGCGCTTTGCCCACCAGTGAAAGGCCCAGCACCCCCGGAAAGGCATCGGGAAACAGGGTGATAATCTTGGCCCGCCACGCGCCCTTTTGCACAAGCGGGTCTTCCATCAGATCGCGCGGTTTCAGACTTGGGCGCACAGATATGCGCCCATGACTGCGCGTTGGCGCGCGTAAGGTATCGGCGGTATCCTCGCTCATCCCTCGGCCCCAATCTCACCCTCGCGTTCCGCAGGCAGGTCAACCACCACACGCCGCGCCGCCAAATCAACCGTCGGCACCGCCGCGCGGGTGAACGGAATCAGCAGGCCAGATACCCCCACCTCCAAAATATCGCCCGCGCCGTGGTTATGCACCGCCTTCACCGCGCCCAAAGCCGCGCCGCCCGTATCCACCACGTCAAGGCCGATCAAATCGGCATAGTAAAACTCATCATCAGGCAGGGCCGGCAAAGCCGCGCGCGGCGCATAAAGCGACACACCGCGCAACCCGTCCGCCTGTTCTTTGGTTGTAACCCCCGCAATGCGCGCGCCAAAACCGCCCGTCACAGGGCGGGTCAGGGTGATGTGGAACGTCTTTGTCCCATCTTCTGAAAACAGCGGGCCATAATCGCCAATCGCCGATGGCTCGGCGCAAAAGCTTTTGATGCGCGCCTCGCCAGCCACGCCATAAGAGCCTGCAATGGCCCCCACGCAGATCAGATCAAGCTGTGGCATATCGCGCCTATCTTTGGGAAAGCGGCCCCCACACATGCAGGGGCCGCGCACAATTTATTCGCTTGCCGCTTCCGCAGGGGCAGCCGCGCGCGCGGCTTTCTTGGCGGCAAGTTCGGTCATACGCTTGCCAGGAACGGCGGCTTTGGGGTTGTTGCGAACCTTTTTCTCAACAACGCCAGCCGCTTCCAGCATACGTGCAATACGGTCGGTGGGCTGCGCGCCCAGACCCAACCAATGCTTCACACGCTCCATATTCATCTTCACACGCTCTTCGCTGTCTTTGGCGACCAGCGGGTTATAGGTGCCCAGCTTTTCCAAAAAGCGTCCATCGCGCGGGTTGCGGCTGTCGGTCGCCACGATCGAATAGAAAGGGCGCTTTTTGCTGCCGCCACGGGCCAAACGGATTTTCATCGACATACTGTAGTCTCCTTACGTAGGGTGCGTGATGTCACGCACCATTTGGGTTATTTCTGTAGTTTCTCGTGATGCCTGATGACTTCAGATATGATGAAGGTCAGGAATTTCTTGGCGAGTGCGGGGTCTAAATCCGCCTCGCGCGCCAGCGCCTCTAACCGCGCCATCTGCGCCGCCTCGCGCGCAGGGTCAGAGGGCGGCAAATCATGCACCGCCTTCAGCCGCCCCACGGCTTGGGTCTGCTTAAACCGCTCGGCCAGCGTATAAACCAGCAGCGCATCAAGGCGGTCAATGCTGGCGCGGTGGTCGCGCAACAGGTCAGCGGCGCGGGTGGTGTTCGTGTCGGGATGTGTCATGCGCTCCCCCAAGTATGGCGATACACTAAATCTGCTTCATCGCCTTTTTGACGTGGGGCAACGGGGTCAAGAACAGCGCCCAGCCTTTGTGCCACGCGGGCAGAGGCGGCATTACTTGGGTCCATATAGCTGACCAAGCTTGGCAAACCCACATGCGCAAAGGCCCAATCGCGCAGGGTCGCGGCGGCTTCGGTGGCATAGCCTTGGCCTGTCTGGCCCGCGTACAAAAACCAGCCCAATTCGGGTTCGGGAAACAGCGGGCCTTGATTGATGCCAACGTTGCCCACCGTCTCGCCTGTGCGCGTCAGGTCAACCATCAGCCCGCCCGCCCCAAACAGCGCCCAACTTCCAACGTCATGACAAAACAGCGCCCAAGCGCCAAATTCGTCAAACGGCCCCCCCATATGCACCGCCCGCGCCGAACCCAAAAACGCGGCATAGGCGGGATAATCCGCCCTCACAGGCGCGCGCAGGGTTAGGCGTTGGGTGGTCAGGATGGGGGCGGTCATGCGGCGGCCTCGCTGATATGGCGGTAGACGTTGATCTTGGCCCCGTCATCGGTAAAGCTCGATTCAACCTGCGCGCCCAACCGCTGCGCCAAGGCTGCCGAGCGGGTATTGGCGACATTGACATAGCTGATTAGCGGCGCGGCACTGATGCGCGCATGGTAATCGGCACGGGCGGCAAGGGCGGCCTCGTGGGCATAACCCTTGCCTTCACACCCATCAAACAAATGCCAAGCGAGTTCAGGTTCGGCCCAGCCGTCGTGATAGATCACCCCCACACGCCCCACAAATTCGCCGCCCTTGGTGTCCACCGAATAAAACCCATAACCGCGCAGCGCCCAATGGCCGATGAGACCCAACAAGCCGCGCCACACTTGCGCGCGAGGCGCTGTTCCACCCAAAAACTGCACGCGCGGGCTGTCGTTAAACGCCAAGGACGCCGCAAAATCCGCCTCACGCGGGGCGCGCAGTGTCAGCCGCGCTGTAGTCAGCACGGGCAATGCGTCCAAAAAGGGGCTGGCCGCATAGCTCATTTCTTCTTCATCATCCCCGACAGGCCCGCAGGCAGGGTAAGGCCCCTCGGCATTCCGGGGAATCCGCCGCCCATGTTCATACCCTGCCCCATGCCCTTGGCGGCTGCGGCCATTTCATCAGGGGTCAGTTTGGACATATCGGGCATACCGCCCTCGGCGCCCCCCTTGCCCATCATCTGCGCAATGGCCTGCTTCATCCCGCCGCCCTTGCCCATTTTCTTCATCATATCGGCCATCTGCATATGCTGCTTAATCAGCTTATTCAGATCAGACACTTCCAGCCCCGCGCCCGCTGCAATCCGCTTTTTGCGGCTGGCCGCCAGCAGATCAGGATTGGCCCGTTCCTTTTTCGTCATCGACTGGATCAGCGCGATCTGGCGCACCAGCATCTTATCGTTAATCCCCGCAGCCTCGGCCTTTTTCGCCATGCCGCCCATGCCGGGCATCATCCCCATCAGCCCCGCCAGCCCGCCCATCTTGACCATTTGTTCCAACTGGGCCTTCATGTCGTTCATATTGAACAGACCCTTGGCAAAGCGCTTGGCCATCCGCTCGGCTTGCTCGGCCTCGA
>CAXNEP010000142.1:0-6366 GCA_964200865.1 Cypionkella sp.
CGTCACGGCCGCTGCCGCCGACGAAGTCATCATCGCCCGCATCGCCGTTCAGGACATCTGCGCCAGAATTGCCCCAGATATCATCGTCGCCCGCGCCGCCCATGACCGTATCGTTGCCTGTGCCGCCCTGCAGATCATCATTGCCCAAATCGCCTGACACCTGGTCGTTGCCTGCATCGCCGAATAGGGCATCATCGCCCTCAATGCCGCGCAGATTATCTGCGCCTGCGCCGCCATACAGCACATCGCTGCCAAGCCCGCCCGCCAGCGCGTCGTTGCCCGCATCGCCGTGCATCTGGTCATCGCCGATGCCGCCCGTCAGCGCGTCATTGCCTGACCCGCCTGTCAGGATGTCATCGCCCGCGCCGCCATCAAGGTTGTCTGCGCCGCCGCCGCCCATAAGGCTATCGTCGCCCGCATCCCCGCCGATGGTGTCTGCTCCGCTGCCGCCCGACACCTCGTCATCGCCTGCGCCGCCTGACGCGCTGTCTGCGCCCGTGCCGCCAAAGATGGAATCATCGCCATCGCCGCCATAGATCAGATCGTTTTCGCCTTCGCCCCAAATCTGATCATCGCCGCCTTCGCCATGCAGGGTGTCGGCCCCGCCGCCGCCGTTGATACTGTCGTCCATCGAAGGGGCGCTGGCTGTTTGCCCCGCGCCAATCGGCTGGTTAAGGGCGTCAAAGCGCTGCGAGAATACGGCAGACCCGCTGCCATCAATGCCCGCGCCTTCCCATGCAATGACATAGCCGCCATCAGCGGTTGCGCTAACCACGGGCACCATCTGGTTGCCCAAGATGCTGGCCGAGGCGCGGAATTCGTCCGACAGCGGCACACCTGTGGGCGAAAAGCGGCGCGCATACACGCCGTAACCTGCGGTATCGGTGGCATAGATGCCTGTACCGCTGGCGGCTTGCTGCGCCGATTGCCACACCACCAGCAGGCTGCCATCGGACAGCGTGGTGATGCTGGGCGAATGTTGATCGGCCAGAATGTTGGTGTTAACAGCAATTTCCGCGCCGCCTGTGGCCACGCCCGCATTGTCCACACCAAAGATGCGCAGGGTGATGCCCATGCCATCGCCATCGGCGGCCTGATCGACATACACGGTGGCAAAGCCGCCGTTCTGCAGGGCCGCGCTTTCCGGAATAATTTGCAGGCCCGCTGTGGTGGTGTTGATCGCAAAGTTGGTGCCAATTTGGTTGCCTGCCGCGTCATACAGCTGCGCCATCACGTCCGAAAGATAGCCCAGCGGCATGTTAGACCCGAATTGGTCTGTCAGGTTGCTCCAAACCGAAATGAAGCGTCCATCGGCCAAAACAGTGATATTGCCGCTGCCCTGATCCCATGAGGTGAATTCGTCATTGATGCGGATGGGCGTGTTCGTGGCCACGCCATTTGCATCAAACATCGCCATGACAGCGCCATAGCCAGAGCCGTCAGCACCAGGCAGGTTACTGCTGGCCGTTGTCCACTGCGCCACAAACCCGCCATTTTGCAGGGCGGCAATGCTGTCTAGGGACGTGTTCCCGGCAGGGCTTAGTTCAATATCCGCGCCCGATGCTGGCACGCCAGCTGCATCCAGTTTATGCGCGAAAATCTTGCCACCTGCCGCCTGCCACGCCACCACGAAACTGCCATCGGTCAGTTTGGCCAGTTGCGTTGAAAGGCCCCCGTCGCCCGCATATTGAATTTGAGTGCTGGCCCCCTGCCATGCAAGTGCGGCATTTGCCGCCCCGATGGCAAATTCGCCGCCAACCTTTGCGCCTGCCGCGTTGAAAATCTGGCCCATCACTTGGCCCGAACCGCTTTGACCCGTGCCAGTATTGGCGGTGTCTGAAATCCACGTCGCCAGATAGCCACCGTTCGCCATGGCAATGGTATCCACGCCCAACTGGTTGCCTGTGGTGGTGGTGTTGATCATGGTTTCGGTAATGGTGCCAAAATCAATCGCCACCCCAACCGAACTGCCACCGCCCGCCGCACCCGCGTTATCGCCGTAAATCAAATCGCCTGCGGCCCCGCCTTGCAGGCTGTCATCGCCTGCAAAGCCTGTCATCGTATCGGGGCCGCTGCTGCCGAATAACGCATCATCTGCGGTTGTGCCTGTGTAAGTTGCCATAACATCCTCCAATTTTGGCCCCGTTCTGGGGCGGAACACTGCAGGCAAGGTGCAAAACTGGGCCTGCGCGCACATCACCCGTTCTGGTGATAGACCGAGGAAATTTTGTCGGAATGCGCATAATTTTTGCGCTGCAATGCCAATTATGCGCGTTGCGCTGGCGCGGACAGGTGCTGCGGCGGGCTCTGCGCAATGGGCTTTTGGGCGCGGCGCTGGGCATTGGGAACCCTGCGCGATGGGCATATTGGGGGGGCCTTGGGCGCAGGAAAATGCACGGCGGCAAAGGACGGGGGCAATGCCCGATCAATTGCCCCGATCAATTACCCTGTCGTTGACGGCGGGTATATGCGCGGGCAAGCGGACTTTGTTCGATACTTTGGGTATTTTGGTACTGGCGGCTGACCTGTGGAACACCGCGAATGAAAAGGTGGCGGAATATACCTAATCCGATATAGCCCCCCGCGCCAAACGCGCCAAAGACGTAGGCGGCGCTGACCGCCTTTGCGGGCGTGGGCGGAATTGTGCTGGGCTAGGATCGGCCAGCACAATTATGCTGGCCGATCAAACCGAAGTTGGAATTCTGTATCAGTTAAAAAAGCTCAATATCTGCTTCGGTGATAACAGTGACACCTGTCAAATTCACAACCCGAACTTCAGAATATTCCCCTCCGTTGCCATCGCGATCCCAAAACAGGGTGCTGTTTGAACCCGCGGTACGTAGAATGAAAGAAGAGTCATCGCTGGTTGGGCCCGCGTCAATGGTCAGCCGCACGGTTCTATCCATATCAATAGACCCGAAGTGATCACCGCGCGTGTTGAATTCTATCCGATCAACGCCGCTGACAAAGTCGGTGATAGTATCACCAAATTGACTTTGCATATTGTATGCCTGAACATCATAATCGTTATAATCTTTCTGGAAAATGAATTCATCGCTGCCAAGACCGCCTGTTAACCGATCTGCGCCACCGCCGCCAACGATTTCATCATTTCCTGCCCCGCCGTTGATAGTATCTGCGCCATTCAACCCATAGAGTCTGTTGTCCACTGCGCTGCCAGTGATGGAATCACTAAAGTTGGTACCAACGACATTTTCGATATTTGTCAGTCTGTCCCGAAAGCCAAAGCCATCTACCACGGTTTGCGCTGCAACATTCGATAGGTTTGCGATGATTCCCTGCGTTCCGCCAAGGCGGAAGTCGCGATGATATTCAACAGTATCAATCCCAATGTCGCCGTTTATTCTATCGGCACCAGCACCGCCACGAATCACCTCATCTGCGCGGCTGCCATTCATCGTATCGCCAAAAACCGAACCACGATACTCTTCAAAGTTTTTGAAAGTATCTTTTCCGCCCCAAGAGTCCGTTACAGTTCCTTTTTTCACATCCAGAACAACACCGCGACCTTGGGATGGATTAAAATGAGTGTCTTCAAAACTTAAAACGTCAATGCCCGTTCCGCCGTCATACTTGTCTTTTCCAGCATTTCCTGCGATAAGGTCGTCGCCGCCGCGGCCATTGAAGGTTTGATTGCCAAGCGCTTCGCCAAAGTTCATGTCATCGCCACGTGAAGTGCCGTTGAAAACAGCATTACTGCTGCTAAACATAAAACGAAGTATATCCCATGGGCCAGATTGCTGATAGTCGCCTTGCCCGCGATCGAACCCAAAAATGGCGCGGCCAAGAATATCGGCGGCAAGGCTAAAGTTGCTTCCTTGCAGCACCGTGACACCACTGCGAATGCCAGCATCGAACACAGTAAAGCCCGTCACAACCCCGCCAATCAAATTTCCTGCGGAATTGTAGGTAAGGCCCGTGCCAGTAAACGTAATGCGAATGTCAGCGTCCGCAGAATTTCTATAGGAAAAAGAGGTTGCGCTGCTGGCAATTGGTGCACGAACCCCTTGGTTGGAAAAGAAATCCTCCACCCAAGAATATTCACGAGCATTCGCAGTAAGCGATACAGTCGGAGTAGCCATTTTATCCCTCACACAGTTCGATCATCAAAAATCAGTCCTACGATCATGGATAATGGTAAATGAGTCAATAAAATACTTATGAGATATTTCAGTAACCTATAGGTTTATCACCCTTTAGTTGCGCCACATCACGCAAGACACTGACCCGTACATTTGTGCGAATTGGGTATTTTAAGGGCGCTGGCCATGGCAGATGCACCAAAGCCAAGCTTTTTTGATACAGCGGCCAGCGCGGGCCAAATGGCTAGTTTGATTTGCCAATCCGCTGGCGGCGCAGGTGCATCTGGTAGATGATTGGCGCTAAAACATAGTCGTAGGCTGTGCACAGCACGCGATAGACCACAGGCCAGCGCGCGGCGCGGGCCAGCCATGCCCAGCGCGGCAAGGCGGCCCAAATAGCGATGAACCCGTCAATGCCCACCAAAAGCTGCCCGTCTTGCAGCACATGCAACCGCCGCGCGGCGGTGTCTGCATCCAGCCCAAAGGTGTCGTGCTGGTTAAGGGCGCAAAACTGCATATCCTCGCCCCCCTGTGCGCGGGCATATACGCCAATTTCGCGGGCGCAAATTGGGCAGGTGTCGTTATACAAAACGCGAATGTCGGATGATTGAGTCATGCCGCACAGCTAGGGCGCGGGCGGCAGATGGCAAGCCGCCCCCTGATCGGGGGCAGCCCACGTCTTTAAGCGTTTTGATACAGGTTGATCGCCCATGCGATGATGCCAAGGGCAATCAGCCCTTCGAAAATGGGCATCATTGGGGCCACGGCGGGGGCAATGCCGCTGATTAGTAGGAACAAGAACAACAGCGTGCCCGCTGCGCCAATTTGGTGCAGCCAGAAATGCGCCTTTGCCAAGGAATTGCCCGCCAGCGCGGGGATAAGGCGGTAAGCCAGCCCGAACAGCGTCATCAGCACAAAGCCAATCAGGTTGATATGGGCGTGAACGGGGGCAAGGGTGAAATCCTGCGATCCGCCCATATACATGCCAAAACCAATACCAATGATCAGGTAAAGCGCCCCAATCACCAAAAAGTTGCGTGAATAATTCATGACGTTCCCTCGTTTATCTGCGGTCTTCTGCCGCAGAAGGAGAGTAACACAAACGGGGGTTGTGGGAAGGGGGTTTTGGGGGGGGCGTTAGGTGAGCCGCCCCCACAAATCATAATCCCCCGCCTCGTCCACCGTGACGGACACGATATCCCCCGCCTTCAGCCCTTCGAACCCGTCATCAATAAACAGGTTCCCGTCAATTTCGGGCGCATCCGCTTTGGTGCGGCAGGTTGCGCCTTCGCCGTCGACCTCGTCCACGATCACATCCATGCGCCTGCCCACTTTGGCGGCGAGTTTGGCGGCGGATATTTCGCCAGCTTTTTCCATGAAACGGGCGTAGCGTTCGGCCTTTACTTCGTCTGTCACGTGGTCTGGCAGGGCGTTGCTGCGCGCGCCTTTGACGTTTTCGTATTGGAACGCGCCAACGCGGTCTAGCTGCGCCTCATCCAGCCAATCTAGCAGGGTTTGAAATTCCGCCTCTGTCTCGCCCGGGTAGCCCACGATAAAGGTGCTGCGCAGGGTGATGTCGGGGCAAACCTGCCGCCAAGCTGCGATTTCGTCCAGAGTTTTGGCCGCCGCCGCAGGGCGGGCCATACGGCGCAGCACGTCTGGGTGGGCGTGTTGGAAGGGGATGTCGAGGTAGGGCAGGATTAAACCATCCGCCATCAGCGGGATCAGATCGCGGACATGCGGGTAGGGGTAGACGTAGTGCAGGCGCACCCACGCGCCGAGCGATCCCAGATCGCGGGCAAGGTCGGTGATATGCGCGCGATGCCCCTTATCGGTGGCGTGTTTTAGGTCAAGGCCATAGGCGCTGGTGTCTTGGCTGATAACCAGCAGTTCCTTAACCCCCGCCTGCACCAGCTTTTCCGCCTCGCGCATCACGGCATGGGCAGGGCGGCTTTGCAGCAGCCCGCGCATATCGGGGATGATGCAAAACTTGCACTTGTGATTGCAGCCTTCGGAAATCTTTAAATAGCTGTAATGACGGGGGGTTAGCGATACCGCGCTGGCAGGCAGCAGGTCGATAAACGGGTCGGGTTTGGCGGGCACGGCGGCGTGGACTGCGTCTAGCACCGCCTCGTATTGATGCGGGCCAGTCACCGCCAGCACCTTGGGGTGCGCGCCTGTGATATATTCGGGTTCGGCCCCAAGGCAGCCCGTGACAATCACGCGGCCATTTTCTGCCAGCGCCTCGCCAATGGCGGCCAGA
>CAXNEP010000143.1:0-6359 GCA_964200865.1 Cypionkella sp.
ATCAGCCCGCAGCCAATCACACCAAAACGGATGACCTTTTGCGCGCCCATGTCATTGGCCCCCTGTGGAGATATGGGCATGGGCCGCATCAACGCTGGCCCCTTCATGGACAATGGCCATCAAAGCGCTGGTCATGCCGCGCGGGTCTGGATGCTGGATCACATTGCGGCCATACACAATCCCGCGCGCGCCCTGCTGCATCAGCGCTTTGGTGCGGGTCAAAATCTCGCGGTCGGGCACGCGCCCACCGCCGCGCACCAAAACGGGCAGGCCTTGGGCAATTTCAATCACGCGGTGGTATTCCTGCACATTATCGCACGGATCGGCCTTGATAATATCCGCCCCCAGTTCCGCCGCCTGCCGCACCAAGGGCAGGATTTTCTCAATCGCCCCGTCCACCATATAGGCCCCCTTAGCGTTGTCTTGCATCACCAAGGGTTCGACCATCAACGGCATCCCGTAAATCTCACACTCGCGTTTCAGCAGGTTCACATTGCGCACGCAGGCGCGGTACACCTCGGGCTGATCGAGTAGCATCAAAAGGTTGACCACAACGCAGGCCGCATCCAATACCAAAGCCTGTTCAACAGGCCTGTCGATCACTTCGGAAAACAGCGCCTTGGGCACAGGGTTGCCATAGACATTGGCAATATCGCTGCGCAACACCAAAGCAGGGCGATCCTTGCCTGCGATGGATTGCAAAATCTTTGCCGTGCCGGGGGGAAGTTGAATGGCATCAGGCTTGGCATCGGCGATGATTTGGATTGCCTTTTGCATATTCTCGATACCCGCCAAAAAGCTAGGCTCGTTAAACATGCCGTGGTCTATGGCCACGTCAAAGCAATTTCCCGACGTGCCAAAAAGCCTGTTCATCCGCGCGCTTTTCATGTCTTTTCCCCTATGGTATCGATTACATATTGCTATTGCATCGCCTATAGACCTGTCAATCCTACAGTGGTAACGATTTCACATCAGATCGAGGCGTTCCGTGGCAAGTATCAAAACCATCGCGAAATTGGCGCAGACATCGGTGGCATCGGTATCGCGCGTGCTGAACAACAGCGGCTATGTTTCGGCCGACTTGCGCGCCAAGGTCGAGGCGACGATTGCCCAAACCAATTACCAACCCAGCAGCGATGCACGGGTTTTGCGGGGTGGCAAAAGCAATCTGGTGGGCATCTTGTTGCCGTCGATTGATGTGCAATTCTTTGGCATTTTGGCCCATGCGATGGAACAGGCGCTGTTCGATTTGGGCTATCAATCGTTCATTTGCAGCACCGCCGAAAGCGCCGCGCACGAGGCGCGTTATGTGGCGATGTTTTTGTCGCGCCGCGTGGGCGGGGTTATCGCGGCCAGCGCCGAAGCGGGTGCTGCCCATTTTGCCCCCTTGCGCGCGCACGGCATTCCGATTGTGGCGGTAGACCGCGACTTGCACGGCTATGCCAGCGATTCAATTGTGATTGATCATGATCTTGGCGGGCGGATGATGGCGCAGCATCTGATCGATTTGGGCCACCGCACCATCGCCGTCATTGGCGCGCCCTTGCACAGCCAATCCATCCAGCGGCGTCTGGCGGGGGTGCGGGCGGCACTGGCGCAAAGCGGGCTTCAGCCCGTTTCCGAGCAGTTGGGCACAACCCATGATTTCGCCCAGTCCTATGATCTGGCCAGCCGCGCCTTGGCCAATCGGCCAAGCGCCCTAATCGGGCTGACCGATATCGCCGCCATCGGCGCAATCCACGCCGCGCATGATCTGGGCCTGCGCATCCCGCAGGATCTGTCGATCATCGGGTTTGACGATATCCCTTCAGCGGCCTTTGTCTTGCCGCGGCTGACTACCATCGCACAGCCAATCCGCCACCTAGGCCGCAGCGCCGCCCATCGGTTGCACCGCCTGATCGCGGGCGATCCTCAGACCCTTGAAGAAGCTTTACCCGCCCTGACCCTTATTCAACGCGACACAACCGCCCCGCCAAAGCCCGCGTAAACAATCCCCCATTCGTAGGACGGGCACATCAAGCCACTTCAACGTAAGGCGGCCAAGACGGCCTGACGCCTTATTCGTTGCCGACAAATGCCCTTGCATTTGCCTATATGCTTGGATATCAGATCCGACAGCCCATGCTTTTGCAGTCGGGACTACAATCAGAGCGATGCGATGCATCCTTGAGGTGAATTGTGACCCAAAACTCCCAACAGGTTGAACAGTTACAATCCGAATTACAAGAGGCAAAGCGCAGAATCGAGCAAATAGAAAGATCGCGACGGACAATATCGAAAGAGTTAAAGCAGAATAAAAGACGTGCCAAAAAGCAGTTAAAGATCGCTCTGATTGTTGGCGCCCCAGTTTGGATTCTTCTTCTGCCCGCCTTGTTGGTTTTCTATTTCATCCCAAGGGCCCTCGAATATTTCAAAAAGTATCGTGCGGCCCGCGCGCTGGGTACCGATTTGTTGCACAAGCGGCTAAATCGTACGGTCGCTAATGCATTTACCATTTATCACACCGCTGGCAAAGATGGCGGGTTGGCCGCAGCCAAACGTGAACTTGCCACCAATGCTGATGGAATTTCTCCTGGCACCATCGATTTGTTCGATGCTTTGGACGCAAAGACCGATGCCGATTGGCTGGATGCAATGAACAGATGGTGCAAGGCCAGCGGCAAAGTGGCCTTGTCTTTGGACAAGGGCAAGCAAGACCGCTTTATGCGGCTCAATTTCGCACCTTTGCCGGAGGTCGACTCTCCGCATTTGATCACCGTGATCATGCCTTGTTATAATTGCGCAAGCACTGTCACCAAGGCGGTGCAGTCCATTTTGAACCAATCTTGGCGCAATCTTGAGGTGATTGCAGTAGATGATGCATCAACAGATGATACATTCGCGATTCTGACGCAACTCGCCAAACAGGACCCGCGTCTTAGAGTGCTGAAGAACATCGTGAATGTGGGGCCTTATGTCAGCAAGAACCGCGCATTAACCTTGGCGAGGGGCACCTTTGTCACTGGGCATGATTCCGATGATCTGGCCTTTCCTGATCGTCTTGCCCAGCAAATGGCCCCAATCTTGGCAAATGCGCGTTGCAAAGCAACCATCGGCTACTCATTAAGAGTTGATAAATTCGCGAACTTTGTTTGGCCGCCGAATGGAAGAAGTATCTATAATTATGACGGCGTTCTTAGGCTTACATATATCTCATTGCTGATCGAACGGGAAACCTTTGATAAACTTTTCGGTTTTTGGGATTCTGTACGCGTAGCCGCCGACGGTGAAATTTTGGAACGCACACTAAACGCTATGCCCGAAGCGATTTCCTTGGTAAAATCATGCGGTAATCTTTTATTTTTCCATGAAGGTTCATTAACACAGAATGTGGAATCCGAGCTTAGCCTTGTATCGGGGCACGCAAACGTCCGAGAAGATTATAAACGCGCCTATCGTGCCTGGCATGGCAGCACTAACAAGTTTAAGCGGCAACTTCGTTTTCCACCAAACCCGCGCCCATTTAATGTACCCGCTAAAATTGAAGTGCCGCTGAAGGATATTTTGGAACTGATCAAGGATGATTAACGCAAGGCAGCTTAAAGACAAATTTCGACTGTAGCGGGCTTTTCTGTTTAACCCTGCATAGATTTGGCGATAAATTACCGGAAATAGACCGCTAGTTTACGCGCATTTACCCTAGACTTAGTAGTGCGAATCTATGCACGATCCGATTGGTTCGCTCCCACTTCTGCGTGCGCGTCGCCCGTTGCGATTGGCAGGTGTTAAATCGCTTAGAACGCGTGTGGGATCAGTGCTTGGCCCGCCATTCGGCAGCGTACAGAAGGGTCGCTTACGCGCTATTTGCGCGGCGGTTAAGCAAAGCAAATCAGCCCCGTTGCACCCGCATTGCGGCCTTAACGAAGTTAAGCGGCGGCACCTGCGCGCCCGTCGATGAGGGGTTGTTAGTTTGGGTTTAAGGCGCCCGAAGGTGCAAGCGTTGGGTGTTTCTCGGGTTTAGTTTGTCCTGCGGCCGTGGTCTTGGGGGTGCTGCGCGCCAAGCCGCCAAAGCTGGGCAGTTGCCTTGCGACGTCAGGACAGCGATGATAGTCACGGCGGCAGCAATTTTCGTTCACGGCGTGGTTCCGCCCTCGCATTTCGCCGCAAAGAGTTCAAAATGTCCCCAACCTCGACCCCTGACCGAAAAGAACGGTTACCGATTTGGAAGGACCCCAATATCCGACGGATTTTGGGCTCAAGTCTGCGGCAGCAATGGAAGCGCTATGTCGTGGCGATGGTTGCAATGGCGATTGTCGCGGCGATGACGGCGGGCACGGCCTTTATCATGCGCTATATCGTCGATGCGATGACCCTGCCCGAATACAAGCCGCAGGCGGTCAACGTGGCAATCGGTGTCGCGCTGATATTTGTTGTAAAAGGCATTGCCAGCTATGTGCAAATTGTTCTGATGGCCGAGGCGGGTTTGCGGATTGTCTCGCAGCAACAATCCTTGATTTACAACCGATTGCTGCGGCAAAGCGTTGACTTTTACCATTTGTATGAATCCTCATCTGTGGTGATGCGCGTCACGCGCGGTGCGGCGGCGGCGCGGACGATTACGGAAACGGTCATCAACTCTTATGTGCGCGATTTGCTTACCCTGTTGGGGCTTGTCGGCGTGATGCTTTATCACCAACCGCTTTTGTCGTTGTTTGCATTGCTTGTTGGCCCCTTTGCTCTGCTTGGTGTTCGCAAATTATTGGATCGTAGCCGCGAGTTGTCCAACCAAGAACTGACCTCGATGGCGGGGATCATCAAAATCGTGCAGGAAACCGTGGCGGGTTTTCGGATTATTAAAGTGTTTTCTGCCGAAAGTCGGTTGTCGCAGAAGATGGACCAAGCGATCGAGGACACGCGGTCGCGGTCGCTTAGCTTTACCCGTATCAATGCGTTGACCAGCCCTATGATGGATACATTGTCTGGATTGGCAATTGCGGGTGTGGTCTGCCTAAGTGCGTTTCAAATTTTGGGCGCGGAACATGCGACGCCTGGCGCGGTGCTGTCCTTTGTCACGGCCTTGTTGATGGCCTATGACCCTGCCAAGCGATTGACCCGCACACGGCTGGATATTGAACGCAATTTGGCGGCGGTGACGATGATGTATCGCCTGCTGGACGCACCCGAAACCATGCCCGAGGCCGAGGGCGCACAAGATATTCCTCAAGGCCCGGCGAAGATCCGGTTTGACAGCGTAAGCTTTCGCTACGGAGACAAGAAAATCCTGTCAGATCTGACCTTTGAGTTTCCCGCGCAAAAGGTAACGGCACTTGTCGGGCCTTCGGGCGGGGGAAAATCGACGATGTTTAACATGATGCTGCGGCTTTTAGACCCGGCCAAAGGCGCAGTGCACATCAACGGTCAAGACCTGCGCACGGCCACCAATGAATCGATCCGCCGCAGCCTGTCGCTTGTCTCGCAAGATACATTTTTGTTTTCCGCCACGGTGATGGAAAATCTGCGCATCGGCCGCAAAGACGCCAGCGACGACGACGTGATCGCCGCCGCCAAAGCGGCCAATGCCCATGACTTTATTATAGATCTGCCCGAGGGCTATGACACCGAGATTGGCGAGAATGGGTCCTTTTTGTCGGGCGGTCAAAAGCAGCGCATCGCCATCGCCCGCGCCGTGCTGAAAGGCGCACCAATTTTGTTGCTGGACGAAGCCACCTCGGCGCTGGATGCCAATTCCGAAGAATTGGTGCGTGATAGTTTGGATAGGATCTCCAAAGGCGTGACGATGATTGTTATCGCACATCGCCTGTCATCGATCTTGAAAGCCGATCTGATTTGCTATGTCGACGGCGGAGCGATCAAGGAATCAGGCACGCTGCGCGATTTGCTGGACAAAAAGGACGGACTGTTCCGCGCGCTTTTTGACAAGCAATTTCAAGATGCGTCCGAAGAGTATAACCCAAACAGGCGCAACGCCACCTTGGCCCCCTAACGCCTGCCGCCTGCCGACTGCTGACTGCCCAAAAGGCGTTAACTCTTTCGGATAGCTGGTCCATCTTGGATCATCACAAAAGCCCTTGGCCCTGCGCATATTTTTGGCCAAATCGTGCCCAAGGGACATTCAAAACAAATCGCACGCTGCGATTGAAGCCAGCGTAAAACCTGCGGCGAGGCTTGCAAAGCGGTACAAAACCGCATTGCAAACCGCCCCCAAATACCAGCATCGCGCCGCGCTACACCGCCCCACCCCGCACCGCACCGCCATGCCGTAACCCGCAACCAACCCCAACCCCAAACCACCCCGCACAGCAAATCACCCTTGCAAGAAAGCAAGGACTGGAAGAGAATGGTGATATTGAAGTTAAGAA
>CAXNEP010000144.1:0-6263 GCA_964200865.1 Cypionkella sp.
CCTCGGCCCAGTTTGACCGCCCATGTAGCACGCGGACAATGGTCAACCTGACTTCATCTAAAGTAAACACAATGACATGCGACTGATAACGATAGAGCCGCACGGGCGGGGCAAATTCGGATCGCAGTCGAGCAATATGCGGCTGATCTTGCAGCAGATCAAAAACACGGCGCATTCCATTCAGATAGGTTTCCGCCTGCCCATTCGACCAGTTTTGCGCACCATGGTCCCAAATCGCCTGCAAATCTGCCAATGCGGCAGGCGTTAAGTGCAACCTGCGCGTCACTTGGCCTTTTGCGCGGCGATGAACGCATCCATATCAAAGGGCATTGCAGGCCCGCTGGCCATGGCTTCGTCGATCAGCGCCTGAATTTCTGAAATAGCCTCACGGCGCATTTGATCGCGGCGGATCAGATCACGCATATAGTCGCTGACATTGGAAAAACGGCCATCCTGCGCCTGTGCCTCGGCCCAAGCTTTCATCTGGTCGGGAAGGGAAATGTTCATCGTTGCCATCGTTACATGCTAGAAGTCATGGCAAAGTTTGTCAAGACTTCCTCCCCCTTCCCAAACCCCCCATTTTCCTGTATGCGCGCGGCATCTGTAATGTGGGGCCTGCCCTCGGCCACATGCAAAGGATAGGGGGCGGCGGCAATGGGGCCGCTATTTTTGACGGGCGCTGCGGCAGGGGCTGCGCGCCTATATAGGGAACGATCCATGTTCAACGTGACAAAAAAATCAATCCAGTGGGGCAATGAAACCCTAACACTGGAATCGGGCAAGGTTGCCCGTCAGGCAGATGGCAGCGTCATCGCCACTTTGGGCGATACATCGGTGATGGCGAACGTCACCTATGCCCGCAGCGCCAAACCGGGGCAAGATTTCTTTCCCCTGACGGTGCATTATCAGGAAAAATACTATGCCGCTGGCAAAATTCCAGGCGGCTTTTTCAAACGCGAAGCGCGCCCTTCGGAAAAGGAAACGCTGACCTCGCGTCTGATCGACCGCCCTATCCGCCCGCTGTTTGTGGACGGCTTTAAGAACGAAGTTTTGGTGATGGCAACGGTGCTGTCGCACGATCTGACCAATGACCCCGATATCGTGGCGATGATTGCAGCATCGGCTGCGCTGACCATTTCGGGCGTGCCGTTTATGGGCCCGGTTGGGGCGGCGCGCGTGGGCTTTTCGGGCGGGCAGTACGTACTGAACCCGACCATCGATGATATGGAAAAGCTGCGTTACAACCCCGATCAGCGCCTTGATCTGGTGATTGCAGGTACCAAAGACGCCGTGATGATGGTGGAATCCGAGGCTTATGAGCTGACCGAAGAAGAAATGCTGGGCGCGGTGAAGTTCGGCCATGCCGCCATGCAGCCCGTGATCGACATGATCATCGATTTCGCCGAAGATTGCGCGAAAGAGCCATTCGATTTCACCCCACCCGATTACTCGGCGCTGTATGCCCGCGTTAAAGCGGCGGGCGAGACGCAGATGCGCGCGGCCTTCGCCATTCGCGATAAGCAAGACCGCAGCAATGCGATTTCGGCAGCGGTGGATGCGATCAAATCTGCTTTGGATGACGCTGACAATGCCGACATCAACCTAGGCTCGGCGATTAAAAAGCTGGAATCCTCGATTCTGCGCGGCGATATCATCAACGGTGGCGCACGCATTGACGGGCGCGACAATAAAACCGTGCGCCCTATTGTCTCGGAAACGGGCATCCTGCCCCGCACCCACGGTTCCGCCCTGTTCACCCGTGGTGAAACCCAAGGTTTGGTTGTCACCACTCTTGGCACGGGCGAAGATGAGCAGATCATCGACGCGCTGCATGGCAATTCGCGCAGCAACTTCCTGCTGCACTACAACTTCCCCCCCTATTCGGTGGGCGAAGTGGGGCGTGTAGGCAGCCCAGGCCGCCGCGAAATTGGCCATGGCAAATTGGCATGGCGCGCGTTGCAGGCCGTTTTGCCTGCGCCAACCGATTTTCCCTATACCATTCGCGTTGTGTCGGAGATTACCGAATCCAACGGCTCGTCTTCTATGGCATCGGTCTGCGGCGGTTCGCTGTCGATGATGGATGCGGGCGTACCTTTGAAGGCTCCTGTGGCTGGCGTGGCCATGGGCCTGATCTTGGAAGACGATGGCCGCTGGGCTGTTTTGACCGATATCTTGGGCGATGAAGATCACCTTGGCGATATGGATTTCAAGGTGGCAGGCACCGCCAATGGCATCACCACGATGCAGATGGACATCAAAGTCGCAGGCATCACGCCTGAGATTATGGCCCAAGCTTTGGCACAGGCCAAAGACGGGCGTTTGCACATTTTGGGCGAGATGAACAAGGCGCTGTCGGCCCCACAAGGCTTTAGCGAATACGCGCCAAAAATCGAAACCCTGCAAATCCCAACCGACAAAATCCGCGAAGTGATTGGGTCGGGCGGTAAGGTGATCCGCGAAATCGTGGAAACATCTGGCGCGAAAGTGGATATCAACGACGATGGTATCATCAAGATTGCGTCCAACGATCAAGCCGCGATTAAGAAAGCCTATGACATGATCTGGTCGATTGTGGCCGAGCCTGAAGAAGGCAAGATTTACGATGGCAAAGTCGTGAAGCTGGTCGATTTCGGCGCTTTCGTGAACTTCTTTGGCAAGCGCGATGGTCTGGTGCATGTCAGCCAAATCGCTAGCAAGCGCCTGAACCACCCGAACGAGGCGCTGAAGGAAGGTCAAGACGTGAAGGTTAAGCTTTTGGGCTTTGACGATCGCGGCAAGGTCAAGTTGGGCATGAAGATGGTAGATCAGGAAACTGGTCTGGAAATCACCGAAGCCCCTGCCGAGGCGTAAACCCTTTGGCCAAGGCGATTTGCGCCTTGGCCACCCCATTCCCAGAAGGCGCGAGAATGCCCGTTTCCGATTTGGTAACCATCGTTTCGGTGGCCTATAACAGCATGGATGTGCTGCCCGAAATGCTGGCATCTATTCCAAAAGGCGTGCGGGTGATTGTGGTTGATAATGCGTCCAAACACGCGGACGCGCTGGCGGCACTGTGCCAGAAGATGGGCGCAGAGTTGGTGACAAACCCTGATAACATGGGGTTTGGCTATGCCTGCAATCGCGGCGCCGAACGCGCCACAACCGAATTTGTGATGTTTCTAAACCCAGATGCGACCCTGCACGACGGCGCGTTGGACGAGCTGATCGCCGCCGCGCGCCGTTTTCCTGCGGCTTCGGCCTTTAACCCGCGCATTGCGCTGGCCGATGGGTCAATGCAGTTTCATTACCGTTCGCGCCTGATGCCGCTGCGCGAATACATGCCCCACCGTTGGCCCGACAGCGATGCAGAGGTGACCGTACTTATGGGGTCTGCCCTGTTTGCGCGCAAATCGGCCTTTGATGCGGTGGGCGGGTTTGATGATAATATCTTCCTGTATCACGAAGATGATGACCTGTCGCGCCGTATGCGCGCCGAGGTTGGCCCCATTATGTTTGTGCGAAACGCTTTGGTGACGCATTTGGCAGAAAAGTCATCTGGAACCGACCCTGCGACGTTTTACTTCAAACGCTATCATCAGGCGCGCAGCCGCGTTTATGCGGCGCGCAAACATGGCCGATCTGCCTCTTTCCTGACTGCATTCATCGGCGGGATTCTGGCAATGCTGGCCCCCGATATGCTGTGGTCAAAAACCCGCCGCTGGAAAAGCTGGGGTATTTTGCGCGGGGTTCTGTCCACTTTGAAAGACGGCGGAAAAGGGCGCGGCGCGCTTTAACGTTCCGCCTTATGTTCCCCTTGGCTTTGCCCGCAGCGTCGGCTCTGCCGCGCGCGGGTCTTCGGGCCACGGATGGCGCGGGTATTCGCCGCGCATGTCTTTGCGCACATCGCTATAGGATGTGGCCCAAAAACGCGGGATGTCCTGCGTGACCTGTATCGGCTTGTGCCCAGGGCTTAGCAGCGTCACCCGCAGGGGGGTTTTCGCTGCGCCAACAACGGGGTGCTGGGTGACGCCGAACATTTCTTGAATGCGAATTTCGATTGCGGGGGTTTCACCTTCGTAATCAATGGGCACATGGCGGCCCAAAGGCGTTTCAAAATGAGCGGGGGCGATGCGGCTTAGCGCCTCGGACTGATCCCACGTGAGGCGGCTCTTGAGCGCCTCAGTCAGGTCCAACGCGCGCAGATCGGCTTCGGTTTTGCATTTGGTCAGGTAGGGCAGCAGCCAGTCCTCGGCGCTGGCCAGCAATGCTGTATCGCTGCAATCAGGCCAAGCATCACTGCCGCCGCGCGCCAGTTCGATGCGCGCGCGCAGGCGGCGGGCGGCAGGCGTAAATGGCAGGCCAATGCTGCGCAGGCCGTCTAGTGCGGCGCGGGCAATATCTTCGGGTGCGGCACCTGTCCAAACCTGATCGGCCAGCACCAGCGCGCCAAAAGTTTCCTGCCTGCGCGCCAAGACTTTGCCGTCGCGGCGCGACCATGTGCAGATATTGCGCCATGTGATTTGGGGTGCATAAAGCGCGCGCAGCTCATTTTCTGTCAGGGCAATGGCTTGCCGTATCGTGGCCTCGCGCGGATCACCGTCTAAATCTGTGGCCACAATCAGCCGCGCGGATGACAAAGGCTCTCTAGCCGCCATAACAGCGCCCTTGCCGCCCGACAAAACCCAGCGCGGAGCGTCCCCTGCGCGGCGCAAGCCGATGCGATCGGGGTAGGCAAGGGCAACGGCCTGCGCAGGAGAAAACCCTGCATCTTTAATGCCTTGCGGCAGGGCGCGGGCCAGCCTTTTGCCCTCATCCCGAATGCGCTGGAGCGTGGGGTATGAGATGGGGTAAGGCTGGTCGCGTTCAAATTGTTTGGTATCGCGCAGGGCGGCAAGGCGCAGGTTTAAATCGGCTGGCGCGCCGCGCAGCGGGTCACGCTCACCCAAAAGCGCGGCCATTGGGGCGGCAGATGGGCCCGCGCGCAGCAGCATATGCCCAAGGCGCGGGTGCAGCGGCAGGGCCGCCAAAGCGCGGCCGTGATCCGTGATACGCACGCCGTCCAACGCGCCCAAATCCGCCAGCAGCGCCCGCGCCTCGGCCAGTGCAGCGGCAGGCGGCGGGGTTAGAAAAGGCAGATCATCACTGCCCCACTGCGCCAGTTCCAGCGCCAGCGACGTAAGGTCAGCCACAGCAATTTCGGGCGGCGGATAGGCGGCAAGCGCCCCCTCTTCGCCCTTAGTCCACGCGCGATAGCAGATGCCAGCGGCCACCCGCCCCGCACGGCCCGCGCGCTGGGTTGCCTCGGCGCGAGACACCCGCTCGGTCACAAGGCGCGACATGCCAGAAGCAGGATCAAATCGCGCCCGCCGCGCCCGACCGCCATCGATGACAACGCGAATATCGGGAATGGTCAGCGAGGTTTCGGCAATAGACGTGGCCAAAACTATCTTACGGTTTTGGCTGGGCGCAAGGGCGGTGCGCTGGGCCGCAAACTCCATCGCGCCGAATAGCGGGCGAATGTCGCAGCCCGCGCACCGCCCCGAAAGCAGGGCTTCGACTTGGCGGATCTCGCCTTCGCCTGGCAAAAACACCAGCACGCCGCCTGCGGTTTCGTCCAGCGCCTGCACCACAAGCCCCGCCATCATTGCAGGGTAGCGCTGGCTGGCATCGGGGCTGCGCGGCAGCCAGCGGGTTTCCACGGGAAAAGCCCGCCCTTCCGACGTAATACGCGGCGCATCGCCCATCAGTGCCGCCACGGGGGCCGCGTCTAGTGTGGCCGACATGGCGATAAGCACCAAATCTTCGCGCAGGGCGCCGCGAATTTCCAAGGCAAGGGCAAGGCCCAGATCGGCGTTCAGACTGCGTTCGTGAAATTCATCAAAAATCACGGCACCAATGCCGCGCAGGTCTGGGTCGGACTGAATCATCCGCGTCAGAATGCCTTCGGTGACCACCTCGATACAGGTGGCAGCGCTGGTTTTTGATTCGCCGCGAATGCGGTAGCCCACGGTTTGGCCAACCGGTTCGCCCAGCGTTTCCGCCATGCGCTCTGCCGCCGCGCGCGCGGCAAGGCGGCGCGGTTCTAGCATGATGATGCGGCCCGCAATCAGCCCGCTTGCCAGCAAATCCAGCGGTACGCCCGTGGTTTTGCCCGCGCCAGGCGGTGCCTCGATCACGGCCATTTTGCGCTGCGTAATGGCTTCGCGCAGGCGTGGATAAATGGCGGTGATGGGCAAAAGGGCCATCAGATTATTTCAGCAGATCAAGCACTTCGGTGCTGGCAT
>CAXNEP010000145.1:0-6257 GCA_964200865.1 Cypionkella sp.
TGCGGGATATTTGCGCGCCTATGGCATGGACATTCCGCAAGAAGATTGGCGCGGCGCGGCGCTGGAATGGCAGATCACACGCGGGGCGCGGTCTGGCCGCGTGGCGTGGCAGTTTTTCTGCGCGCTTGCGGCGCAGCGCGGCCAAACACTTGCGTAATAACCGCCAACCGCCTATGTTTGCCCCCTGCAATACAGGGTTTTGATCCGCGCATGTTTTTTGAAATTGGGCTTATTCTGGCGCTGATCGTGCTGAACGGCGTTTTGGCCATGTCGGAACTGGCGATTGTTTCGGCGCGCGCGGGGCGGCTAAAGCCGATGGTCGCACGCTCGCGCGGGGCGGCAATGGCGCTGCGGCTGGCCGAACGTCCGGGGCGGTTTTTGTCGACCGTGCAAATTGGCATCACCATGGTGGGCGTTCTGTCGGGTGCGCTGTCGGGGGCCACGCTGGGCCTGCGCCTGCAAGGCTGGCTTGTGGCGCAAGGCGTGGATGACGATTGGGCGGCCACTTTGGGCGTGGGCGGTGTGGTGCTGGCGATCACCTATGTCAGCCTGATCATTGGCGAATTGGTGCCCAAGCAGATTGCCCTGCGCAACCCCGAAGCCGTGGCAATCCGCATGGCCCCTGCCATGATGGTGCTGTCATATGTCACCACGCCGCTGGTTGTTTTGCTGGATATTTCAGGCCGTTCAGTGCTGTGGCTTTTGGGCGTGCGCGGCATGGCCGATAACCGCGTCACCGAAGAAGAGGTGCATGTTCTGCTGACCGAGGCCAGCGAAGGCGGCGTGATTGAGGAAGAAGAGCATGCCATGATGGCGGGGGTGATGCGCCTTGGCGATCGCACCGCGCGCGTGCTGATGACGCCCCGCCAAGATGTTGATATGCTAGAGGCGGGCGCAAAAGGGGCCGAGGCCGTGGCCGCCGTGCGCCGCATTGCCCGCCCACGTATGCCCGTGATGGACGCCAGCGGCGATGTTGTGGGCATTGTGCGCCTTTCGGATGCGTTCAACATCGTATCGCGCCGCGAAACCCTTGATATTGATGCGCTGTGCCGCGAGGTGCCTGTGGTGTCCGATCTGGCCGATGCGCTGGACGTTCTGGAAATTTTGCACAATTCGGCCGATCATATGGCACTGGTTTATGACGAATACGGCCATTTTGAAGGCATCATCACCACCGCCGATGTGCTAGAGGCGATTACGGGGGCCGAGGCCGCGCAAAGCGTGGGCGAGCCTGCCATTGTCACCCGCAATGACGGCAGCCTATTGGTGGCAGGCTGGATGCCCGCGGACGAGCTGTGCGACCGCCTGACCATTCCGCGCGATGCGGCGGGCGAATATGACACAGCGGCGGGGCTGGTCTTGCACCAATTTGGCCGCCTGCCCGAACTGGGCGAGACGATTACCCTGCATGGCTATATCTTTGAAATTATCGACCTTGACGGGCGGCGCATTGATAAGCTGCTGATCCGCAGCGAGGGGTAGTCGCAACACTTAGCCGTTCGCACAACTATTGAGTTACTGCAAATACCCCATCGGGTCGACCGATTCCACGCCCTTGCGCACTTCGAAATGCAAGAACGATGGATCACCCGCGCCCACGGTGGCAATCGCCTGCCCGCGTGCAACAGCGTCGCCCTTGGCCACAGTCAGCCCGTCAACCCCGCCATAGACTGTCAGCATCCCGCCCGCATGGCGGATCAGCACAATCGGCGTGCCAGCCGTGCTTTTGGTGATTGCGGCAATGGTGCCATCAGCCGCCGCCTTTACGGGCGTGCCCGCAGCGGCGGCAATGTCGATGCCGTCATTCTTGCCCTTGGCATAGCCGCGAATGATTTTGCCCGAAACGGGCATGGCATAGGTGGCCGCCGACGCCGCGCTGACATTGCCAGACAGGTCGGCGGCGGGCGCGTCGGCCTTGGCCTTGGTTTCGGCTGCGGGGATGGTTGGCTCATCAGGCAGCGGTGCGCTGGCAGATGGGGGTACGGGGGTCAGTGACCCTGCGCCGGGTTCGGCAATGTCCTGCACGGACGGCGCGGCCCCTGCCAAAGGAATAATCAAGAACTGCCCTTCGCGCACCGAAAGATCGGGGCCCAGCCCGTTCCACTGCGCCAAGGATTTGGTTGAAACATTATACTGCCGCGCAATGCCAAAGGCGGTTTCGCCGCGCTGCACTTTGTGGCGGGCAGGCTCTGCCGCAGTTGGGGCCAGCGATGGAGCGGGGGCCAGCGTTGCCCCTTGCGCGCCCGCAGGGGCCAAAGTGGTGGTTTGCACGCGGTCAAGTGCGGAACTAGCAATCGCCGATACATCCAGCCCGCCCGCCGTGGGGGCTGTGGCAACGGCGGTGGGCAGCACCAAAACCTCGCCCATACGGGGGCGGTCGGTGACCTTTAGCGCGTTAAACCGCGCGAGTTCTTCGCCGTTCAATCCCAGCCGCGCAGCAATATCGCCCACAGATTCCCCGCCCGACGCTTGCACCGCCTGATAGCCTGAATAGGTGATCAGCCCATTGGCATCGCCGCGCGGCGGGGCCACAGAAGCCCCCAGCGCCGCATCGCGGGTTTGCACCCCCCCACTGCGCATGTCCCAATCCAGCCCATTGCCGCAGGCGGTCAGCAGCAATACGGCCATCAGCCCAAAGGCTGGCTTTGCGCGAAATGTCGGTGCGATGTGTGCAGGGGCGGTCATGTCGGCCTCATATCGTCATTATTGTTCTGTATATAGGTGCAGTCTATTCCGATCCAAGCCCTTCGACCAGTGGCACAAAGCGCACTTGGCGCAACTCTTCATAGTCAAAGCCCTGCGCGGTGCGCGTCACCTTAATCAGCCCCTGCACGGCATCTGATTGGCCCACAGGCACAATCATTATCCCGCCTTCCTTAAGCTGCGCCAGCAGCGGCGTTGGCGGGTCTTCGGCAGCCGCTGTCACGATGATACGGTCAAAAGGCGCGCCGCTGGGCAGGCCATAGCAGCCATCAGCGGTCATCGCGGTGATATTGCCAAGGCCCAGATGGTCGAACAGGCCCTGCGCCTCGGCGACAAGGCGGCGGTGGCGATCCACCGTATAGACCCTGCGCGCTAAATGCGACAGAACTGCTGCCTGATAGCCAGACCCTGTGCCCACCTCTAGCACCACATCGCGCGGGGTTATTTCAGCCGCTTGGGTCATCAGCCCCACCACCGACGGCTGGCTGATGGTTTGCCCGCAGGCAATGGGCAAGGGCACATCTTCATAGGCGCGGGCGGTAAACAGCCCGCGCACAAACAGCCCGCGATCTACCTTTTCCATGGCTGCCAGCACGCGCGGGTCATTCACCCCGCGCGAGCGTAGCGCCAAAAAGAACTGCATCTTGGCGGTAGTGATATCGTCAGGCTCGCCGCCAAACGCGCCCCCCCGTTGCGGCCCGTCTTCGGCCCAAACCAGGCCCATGTCCAGTTGCTGCGGTATGGGGGGGATGCGCGCCATCTTTCAGCCCAAGGCCTGCGACAGCGCCGACAAATCGGCATGTGCGGTTAAATCCGCGCGCAAAGGCGTGATCGAGATATAGCCGTCTAAATTGGCGGCAACATCCGTACCAGGTAGGGTAGGGGTCTGCTGCCCGCCGCCCTTGATCCACAAAAATTTGCGCCCCGAAGGCGAGATTTGCGCCTGCACCCCAAAGGCCACATCGCGCCGAAACCCCATGGGGCACACGCGGTGGCCTTTGACATCGCCCGCCGCCACAGGCGGGAAATTCACGTTATAAAACAATCGGTAATCGGCATCATCCCAAATCGCGTGATCCAGCATTTTGCGAATAACGGCTGTGCCGTGCACGCGGGCGGCATCAAAAGGATCGGTCTGCTTATCGGTTTTCGGGCCCATATACTGCGACAGCGCAATGGCGGGAATGCCGTGCAGCGCCGCCTCCATCGCGCCGCCCACTGTGCCCGAATACAGCACATTTTCCCCCGAATTGTTGCCACGGTTCACGCCCGACAGCACCAGATCGGGCTTTTGCCCGCCCATCACCTCGTACACGCCCACCAAAACACAGTCCGCTGGGCTGCCTTCCACGGCAAAGCGGCGCGGCCCCAGTTTGGAAATCATCATCGGGTGGGTATAGCTAATGCAATGCCCCACGCCCGATTGCTCAAAGGCGGGGGCCACGGTAAACACCTCGCCCTTTGGGCCTGCAATCTCGGTCGCGATGCGGGTCAGCACTTCTAGCCCTTCGGCGGTGATGCCGTCATCATTTGTGATCAAAATCCGCATGAAACCGCCCTATACTGCCCATTCGCCTTTTACGACAGACAGCCCCCTGCTGCAAGCGAGGCGTAGTGGTTTTGCCCATTATCTATGCTATATGATGGGTAAGCAGCAAAAGAGGGGATGCGCGATGAAAAACGCAGCAGTAACACGGCGCGGGGCTTTGCTGGGGATGGGGGCGTTTTTGGCGGCCTGCGCGGGCGGCGGTGCACCTGCGCGCGCGCCAAGCAGCTTTCGCTGGCATGCCGCCGCGAACCCTGCCTTTGATGCTTGGGTGCAGGGCTTTGCAGGCCGCGCCACCGCGCGCGGCATCCCTGCAGATGTGGCGGGCCGCGCCATGGCATCGGCCCGCTTCATCCCCGAAGTGGTTGAAAAAGACCGCAATCAGATCGAAGTGAAGCGATCCTTGGAAGATTACCTTGCCATCGCCGCATCGGATGACCGCATCGCCCAAGGGCGCGCGGCACTATCGCGGATGGGCGGCGCGCTGAACGCGATTGAGGCGCGCTATGGCGTGCCTGCCAATGTGGTGACTGCCGTTTGGGGGCTGGAAAGCTTCTATGGTACGCGCATGGGCGATGTGCCAGTGTTTTCGGCCCTGTCAACACTCGCCTTTGACGGGCGGCGTGGGGCGTTTTTTGAAAGCCAGCTTATCGCCGCGCTGAAAATCGTATCGGCGGGGGATGTGGCGCCTGACAACATGCTTGGCTCTTGGGCGGGGGCGATGGGGCACACGCAGTTTATTCCCACCAGCTATTTGGCCTATGCCGTTGATTTTACAGGCGATGGGCGGCGCGATATTTGGGGGGGTGACCCAACAGATGCGCTGGCGTCCACCGCCGCCTATCTGGCAAAATCGGGCTGGCAGCGCGGCCAGCCTTGGGGCGAAGAGGTAGCCGCCCCAAGCGGTTTGGCGGGCGGGCGCAAATCTGCCGCAGACTGGGCGGCATTGGGGGTTGTGGGCGCGAATGGCGGCAGGCTGCGCGGGTCTGGCGCGGCCACACTTTTGCAAACGGGCGGGCCAGCCTTTTTGCTGTGGCGTCGCGGGACGAGCTTCCGCCGCCGTCGACATCGCCGTGGCGCCATTGCTGGGCTCCACGCCCACCGAAAGCGCTCGCGAGGATGCGAGTCTCGACCACTTCGGCAAGATGCTCAACGCCCGGCCGTGCGCGCGCTGTGAGGCCAAGATGGTCGAGCGCGGCGTGCGACGCTGCTTCTTCACGGTCAACTCTCGCCGCGTTGGCGTGCTCGAGTACAATCCAGATTGATGGATGCATGCAGGTGCGCTCACGCCCACACGCTGCCTGCTGCGCCGCCTGCTGCGCCGCCTGCTGCGCCGCTCGCTGCGCCTAGTGCTCACCTGGACCCGGCAAGGATAATCCTGAGTGCTCCACGCCCGCTCCCGTCGTGGCCACGCACTTTTGACCTACGCCAAGAACACCCGTGCAAGCGGCCCCGCCGTAGCGTGCGTGCGCGATCGCGCTGCTACCGGGCGGTCCTTGCGCCAATCGGATAGATGGATGTGGAGCTATGCGACTCACCTCCGACCGCCCGACCTCACCCCGCCTGGATCGACTCATGCCTCGTCGCGTCGTGGCAGGCATGGTGTTATTACAGCATGTATGACAGTTGCAGCTGGAGCTGGGGGTTCACAATGATTTCACGTCTCGTGTGTTGTGAAAGAGCGGGGAAGAGGATAACATATTCAAAATCAATAATCATTCTCGTGCGGACATAGACGATTCAGGAAGCCCAGGAGGAAGCCGCTGATCGCCGCTGATTGCCACTGAATGACCTCTCACTGATGGCGCATTGGCCCGTCCTGGATGTGGCCTCCCTCCGATCAGGTTCTATGAGCCGGAGTCTTGAGTCCTACCGCCGCTTTTGGGGTGTGCGTCTGTGGCGCGTCGAGGTCGGAGCACTCTGATGCATCTCTCAGCCAGGAAGCCGCTCTCCGTCGAGAGCTTAAAAGGCGAATGCGGTGGTAAAGATGGTGGTTGGCGGTTAGTTG
>CAXNEP010000146.1:0-6238 GCA_964200865.1 Cypionkella sp.
AGCGGGATGCCGCCCACGGTGGAATAGCGCACCGATGGCACCATCGTATCGCCATGCCCGCCCAGTACAAAAGCCGTCACATCGCGCATCGAGACGCCAAATTCGACCGACAGGAAGTGGCGGAAACGGGCAGAGTCCAGCACGCCCGCCATGCCCACCACCATGTGATGCGGCAGGCCCGAAAACTCGCGCAGCGCCCAGACCATCGCATCCAGCGGGTTGGTGATGCAGATCACAAAGGCGTTTGGCGCGTGGGCCTTAATCCCCTCGCCCACGGCTTTCATCACTTTCAGGTTAATGCCCAAAAGGTCATCGCGCGACATGCCAGGCTTGCGCGGCACGCCAGCGGTGACGATGCACACATCTGCGCCCGCGATATCTTCGTAGGAATTTGCGCCCTTCATCACCGCGTCAAACCCTTCGGATGGGCCAGATTGCGCGATATCCAGCGCCTTGCCTTGCGGGGTGCCTTCGGCGATGTCGAACAAGATCACATCACCAAGTTCTTTGATTGCCGCCAGATGGGCAAGAGTGCCGCCAATTTGGCCTGCGCCGATCAGCGCGATTTTGGGCCGTGCCATAGAGAATCCCCCAAGGTTAACGTGAATGTCGCGCAACTCCTAAGCGTAAATTGCGCATGCGCGCAAGGGCGGCGTTGGGCGCATTTTACGCTTTGGCTGGCGGGGGGCTGATGTTTGCGCTAACGCTTTGCAAAAGTGAAAGGGCAGCAGATGGACAGCATGTTTTTCTGGGTGATGGCGGGCTTGGCGGCGGCCTTGGTGGGGGCGGGCAAGGGCGGCCTGCCTGTGGTGGGGATGCTGGGCGTGCCCGTGCTGTCGCTGGCGATATCGCCGATTACGGCGGCGGGGCTGCTATTGCCCGTTTATGTGCTGTCGGACATCTTTGCGCTGTACGCGTACCGCGCCAGTTTCAACGCCCGCGTTTTGGTGATTTTGGCGGCGGGGGTTACGCTGGGTGTGGGGTTTGGCTGGGCCACGGCCAGCATAACGCCCGAATGGGCGGTGACCGCGCTGGTGGGGGTGATAGGTTTGGTGTTTTCGTTGAACCTGCTGTTGCGCAGGGGCGAGTCGCCCGCGCGCAGCGCCGATGTGCCGCGCGGGGTATTTTGGGGGGCGATGACGGGCTTTACCAGTTTTGTCAGCCATTCGGGCGCGCCGCCGTTTCAGGTTTATGTGCTGCCGCTGCGGCTGGAGAAAATGGTGTTTGCGGGCACAAGCACCATATTGTTTGCCTATTTGAACGCGATCAAGCTGATCCCTTATGCGGCGCTGGGCCAATTCTCGCCCGCCAATTTGAAAGTGGCGGTGATGCTGATGCCCTTGGCGGCGGTGTCGGTGTGGGGCGGGGTGCGGCTGGTGCGGCTGCTGCCCGAAAAGCTGTTTTTCCAAGCGGTGACTTGGGCGCTGTTGGCGATTTCGATCAAGCTGATTTGGGACGGCGCCCGCGGGGCAGGGGTGATTTAGCGCGCTTAGACCATCTGCAACGTCACCGCCGCCAGCAGAACGTAACGCCCCGCCTTGGCCAGCGTGACCAGCAGGGCAAAGCGCCAAAAAGGCTCGCGCATCACGCCTGCGGCCACCGTGATCGGATCGCCAATTATCGGCAGCCAAGACCCAAGCAGGCTAAGATACCCCGAGCGGCGATACCACGCCGCCGCCCGTTCCAACCCGGCAGGGCTGGCAGGAAACCAGCGCCTGTGCGAAAAGCGTGCCGCATATCGGCCAAGACCCCAGTTGATGATTGCGCCCAGCACATTGCCAACGCTTGCCACCACCAGCAGCAGCCAAATAGGATATGTGCCCGAAAGCAGCAGTGCCACAAGCACCGCTTCGGATTGCGCGGGGATCAAGGTGGCGGCAATCAACGCCGCGCTGAATAGGCCAAACAGGGCCATGTTTCGCCTCTTTCATAAGGGGACGCTCGCACCACGCGCGCGGCCTGCTAACCTTTGGGCTGGGCGAAGGCAACCCAAATCGGCGCATCTTGAGTTTTGGCGGCAGATGCCTATATGGCGGCAAAGCTACAAAAGCGGGGCAGATATGCGCGGATTTGGGGGCAGTTTAGCGGCGTTTTGCCTGCTGCTGTGCGTGGCGCTGGCCCCTGTGGCGCAGGCGCTGACGCATCCGCCTGCCGCAGCGCTGGCCCACAGTGGCGAAGGTGCCCACAAAGACGCGCACAGCCATGCCGAACCCGCAGCGCATGCCCATAGCCCCCTTGCAGCCCACAGCCACGGGGCCGCGCATCAGTTGGATCACGACCATATCCCTGCGCTGATTTTATCGCAGGCCAAGCAGCCCGCCCTTTGGCCGCAAGGGCAACATAAGCTGACCTATTGCCAAAGCGATGAACAGGCCGCCGCCGAAGCGCTGCGAAGACCCCCCCGCACAGTTTAGACAGGCATTCACCGCGCGGGCGCTAGGCCGCACTGTTCTAAACATTTGTCGGAGTTTTCTATGACACAAATCCATTGGGCGCGACCGCGCCTATGGCTGTTCATCGCCGTTTTGATACTGGGCGTGATGGCCGCGCATGGGGTTTTGGCCCATGCGGTGACCCTTGGCGACAAGGGCTATATTCAAGAAATTACGGGGCCGCAGTTTCTGCCGTTTCTGTATCTTGGCGCGAAACATATGATTACTGGCTACGATCATATTCTGTTTCTGTTTGGGGTGATTTTCTTTTTGTATGGGATGCGTGAGATCGGCCTTTATGTCACGCTGTTTGCCATTGGCCATTCGACCACGATGATTATTGGCGTTTGGTTTAACATTGGCATCAACGCCTATATCATTGATGCGATTATCGGTTTTTCGGTTGTCTATAAGGCGCTGGACAATCTGGGTGCATTCCAGAAATGGTTTGGCGTGCAGCCCGATACCCGCGTTGCCACGCTGATCTTTGGCCTGCTGCACGGTTTTGGACTGGCGTCCAAAATCATCGAATACAACATCTCGCCCGATGGGCTGCTGACCAATCTGATTGCCTTTAATCTGGGCGTGGAAATTGGGCAGCTCACAGCGCTGGCGTTGATTTTGGTGGCTATGCGCCACTGGCGGGCCAGCCCCGCCTTTGCGCGGCAGGCGTATCGCGCGAATGTCATCATGATGGGACTTGGCTTTTACCTGATGGGCTTGCAGCTTATCGGGCTGGCCTTAGCATAAAGGATTTATACCATGCAAAATACATCGAATAACGGGCAATTGCGCCAAGTTGCCAGCACTTCGGGCGGGCTGATCCGCTCGACCTTGGTATCAGGTGCGGCGGCGCTGGCCGTGCTGACGATTGTCTATCTGCCCGCCGAATATGGCCGCGATCCCACAGGCTTTGGTGCGGTGCTGGGGCTGACGGAAATGGGCCAGATCAAGCAGCAGCTTTATGCCGAAGATGCGGCAGATGCGGCCGCGCCGCAAATTGCCATTGATCCTGCCATCATCGCGCGGCTGGACGCGATCGAGGCGCAATTGGCCCTGATGAACGCGGTCATAGGCGCGCCACCAAGCGCCGTGCAGGCCGAAACGGCACCAGTGGAAACTGCCCCAGCCGCGCCAATCGAAGCAGCCCCAGCAGCAGCCCCGCCCGCCACAGATACAGCCGCACCAGCGGCTGCGCAGTGGCGCGATGAGGTCAGCTATACCCTTGCCCCTGGCGAGGGGATCGAGGTGAAGCTGGCCATGACCGAAGGCCAAACTGCCCAGTTCGAATGGACGGCGAACGGCGCGGTGGTGAACTTTGATACCCACGGCGATGGCGGCGGCCAAAAGATCAGCTATGAACAAGGGCGCGGTGTGGATCAGCAGGCGGGCGAATTGACCGCCGCCTTTACGGGCAACCACGGCTGGTTCTGGCGCAACCGCACGGATGCGCCAGTCACCATAACCCTGCGGACAAAGGGCGAATACAGCGCGCTAAAGCAATAGCGTACGGTCAGGGCAAAATGCAAAACAGGGGGCGCAGGCTGCGCCCCCTTTCGGTTTAATAGGTGGTATCGGCCTGCGAGATTGTCGCCAGCGTTAGGCCAAAGACCGTTGTGTTGACGAGGGCAAAGTACAGCCCCGACCCATCGCCCAAATTGCTGGCATCGGCCAAGGCGCTGGCAAAATCGGGATAGGCATCGGTGAGGTTCAACTTATCCTCACCTTGGACAAAGTCGCTGATCGTACTGGACGTTGTCAGGGCGGCTGCGGCATTGGCGGGCGCTGCGGCAATCCCGCCTTCGTCTTCCAGTGCAAAGAAATCTGCGCCGCTGCCCCCTTCCAGCACATCAATACCCGCGCCGCCTTGCAACGTGTCATTGCCACTGTTGCCCTGCAAAAGGTCGTTGCCGCTGTCGCCGTACAGGTCATCATCCCCAGACTCGCCGATCAGCACATCGTTATCCGCCCCGCCGAACAGCGTATCATTGCCCGATGTGCCCGACATAGTGTCCTCTCCAGCGTCGCCATAGGCGTGCGAGGGATCGGCCGTGGAATCAAAGCCGGGCGAATCGTCGATCACATCATTGCCCGCGCCGCCGTAAATGGTGTCAAGACCTGCGCCATCTTGCAGAACGTCGTTGCCATCGCCGCCGTACAAAGTGTCAGTGCCCGCATCGCCATAGATCAGATCATTGCCACTTTCGCCAAACAAGGCATCGTTTTCTGCGCCGCCATAGATCGTGTCATTTCCCGCGCCTGCAAAGGCCTGATCATTGCCCGCATCGCCATAGATCAGATCGCCTTCGTCGCCTGCGGTCATCACATCATTGCCTGTGCCGCCAAAGATCGATTTGGCCCCAGTGATGCCAACGAAAATCTCGTCATGTCCAGCATCGCCGTAGATCGTGTCTTGGCCGTCATTGCTGTCCAGCGTGTCATTGCCATCGCCGCCATAAAGCAGGTCATTGCCCAGACCGCCCGTGATGCTATCGCCATCACCTGCGCCTTGAAGCGTATCGTTGCCAAATCCACCAAACATTTGGTCAAAACCAGCGCCGCCGTCCAACAGATCGTCGCCCGCCTCGCCCAGCAGATCATCCAGCCCCGCGCCCCCGCGCAGCGTGTCATTGTCATCGCCGCCGCGCAGCGTGTCATCGCTTAGGCCGCCATCAAGGCTGTCATTGCCAGCTTCGCCTGATAGATCATCGATACCATCGCCGCCTTCCAGCGTATCGTTGCCCGCTCCGCCATCCAGAGTGTCGCGGCCCTCGCCGCCAGCAAGGCTGTCATCGCCTGCCTCGCCTGCAAGGCTGTCGTTTCCAGCGTCGCCCTGCAAAATGTCATTCCCATCGCCTGCGGTCAGCGTGTCATCGCCTGCGCCGCCCAGCATAAGATTTTCCGTAATCGAGCCGATCAGCAGGTCATTTTCCGTACCGCCATCCAGATAGACGGGGGCAGACCCGCCTGCATAAAGGGTATCATTGCCCGCCTCGCCATACAGGCTGTCATTGCCACCCTCGCCATAGATCAGATCGCTGTCTGCACCGCCAAAGATGGTGTCATTGCCTGCATCACCATACAGCGTGTCTTCGCCCGCGCCGCCAGTTATGCTGCCGCCAACACCTGTTTGATTGGCAAGGCCAACCAGATCATTGCCAGCGCCTGCATCAATGGTGTGAAACCCTAGCCCGCCGAAAAGCGCATCGTTGGCATCGCCGCCGTACAGCTCGTCATCATTAAAGCCGCCATAAACGGTGTCATCCCCCGCGCCGCCGTCTAGCAAATCGAACCCATCGTCGCCGTTGATCAGATCATTGCCAGCCTCGCCTTGTACAACATCATCGCCAAAGCTGCCGATCAGAATATCATTGCCGCCGCCGCCTTCGATGCTGTCTGCGTCATCTTCGCCATCGATCAGATCATCGCCCAGCCCGCCGTAGATGCTGTCTTCAGCGTCGCCGCCGTAAACCTCGTCGTTTCCATTATCGCCTTGCAGGCTGTCACGCCCATCTAGGCCAAAGATCGTGTCAGCATCTGCGCCGCCAAAGACAATGTCATTGCCTGTATCGGCCTCGATAAAATCGGTGCCATCGCCGCCATCGACGGTGTCATCGCCAAGCCCGCTGCGAATGGTATCTGCGCCGTCCAATGCCAGCACGCTGTCATTGTTGCCATCTGCGCCGTCAATGGCGTCGCCATCAACGTCAACAAAACCTGCCGCAATCAACTCGGCGCTATTGGTGCCTGCAACAATTGCGTCAGGATCGCGTAGGATCGTTTCAATACCCGAATAATCAAAGGTA
>CAXNEP010000147.1:0-6188 GCA_964200865.1 Cypionkella sp.
CTCGTTGGTGACGGTTTTCACCACATCAGGCCCGGTGACAAACATATAGCTGCTGTCTTTGACCATGAAGATAAAATCCGTCATCGCGGGCGAATAAACCGCGCCGCCCGCGCATGGCCCCATAATCATGCTGATCTGCGGCACCACGCCCGATGCCATGATATTGCGCTGAAACACCTCGGCATAACCTGCAAGGCTGGATACGCCTTCCTGAATGCGCGCGCCGCCACTGTCGGCAATGCCCACAATCGGCGCGCCGTTTTGAATGGCCATATCCATAATTTTGCAAATCTTTTTCGACTGCGTTTCCGAAAGTGACCCGCCAAACACCGTAAAATCTTGGGCATAGACATAGAGCATCCGCCCATTCACCGTGCCCCAGCCTGTTACCACGCCATCGCCTGCGGGGCGCTCGGCCTCCATACCAAAATCGGTGCAGCGGTGGGTGACAAACATGTCAAACTCTTCAAAGCTGCTCTCATCCATCAACAGCTCGATCCGCTCGCGCGCGGTCAGCTTGCCCTTGGCGTGCTGCGCCGCAATGCGCCGCGCGCCGCCGCCCAGCCGCGCCACATCGCGCCGCGCTTCCAGCTGTTCTAGGATGTCTTTCATGGCAGCCCCCTTTGGCAATTTGGGCGACCATACTGGTCTATTCCCCCGCCGCAAAGCGCAAATCGGTAAATTTGCAAATAGTTGCCAAGGCCGCATCTGCAAACTGCAAACTTGCTAACAGGCTCCCCACTTGGCTTTACCCGCGCCCTGCCCTATAGCGGCAAAATTACCGCTGCCGCCTCCCCCCTGCCCAACACTTCCGCGAAACGGGCAGAAAAACTGTTGGCGCGCCTTTCATCACATATAAATGGGCCAAAATCCGTGACCACTTCCGTGTTTCTAAACCGCGCCACCCCGCCCAGCATCATCACCCTTACCCTACTTGCAGGCATCTCGGCCCTGTCGATGAATATCTTTCTGCCCTCCTTGCCGATGATGGCGCAGTTCTTCGACGTGCCCTATGGCCTGATGCAGCAATCCGTCTCGCTGTATCTGGCGCTATCGGCCGTGCTGCAAATCCTGATTGGCCCGCTGTCCGACCGCTACGGCCGCCGCCCCATCATGATCGGCGCGCTGGCGCTGTTTTTGCTGGCCACATTGGGCACCATTCTGGCCCCCACGGCGGGGGTATTTTTGTTCTTTCGCATGATGCAGGCCGTTGTGGCCGCAGGAACCGTTCTGTCGCGCGCCGTGATCCGCGATATGGTGTCCGATGCGCGCGCCGCCTCGATGATCGCCTATGTCACCATGGGCATGTCGCTGGTTCCAATGATTGGCCCGTCCATTGGCGGCCTGTTGGATCAGGCCTATGGCTGGCAGGCCAGCTTTGCCTTTTTGGGCATTTGTGGCGCGCTGGTGCTGGCGCTGACCTATGCCGATTTGGGCGAGACGCACCCCCCCACCGATGTCAGCCTTGGCACCCAGTTTCGCCAATACCCGCAGCTTTTGGTATCCTTGCCATTTTGGGGCTATGCGGGGGCGGCGGCCTTTGCCTCTGGCGCATTCTTCGCAGCCCTTGGCGGCGCGCCCTTTGTGGCCAGCGATGTATTCGGCCTAAATCCCGCACAAACGGGCATGTATTTTGGCCTGATCGCGCTGGGCTACACGGCTGGCAATTATCTGGCAGGGCGCTATTCGGTGCGCTTTGGCATGAACAATATGGTGCTGATCGGCGCGCTGATCACCTTGGCAGGCATGGGCGCGCTTGCGCTGTTCAGTTTGGCAGGTATCAAAGGGGCCGCGCTGTTCTTTGGCCTAATGGCGGTGATGGGGGTGGGCAATGGTGTCTCGCTGCCATCGGCCAATGCAGGGATATTGTCGGTGCGCCCCGATCTGGCGGGGTCTGCCTCTGGCCTTGGCGGCGCGCTGATGATGGGGGGCGGCGCAGCACTGGCCGCGCTGGCGGGCGCGCTGTTGCATCACGGCACGGGCGAATTGCCGCTGGTTTTGGTCATGCTCGGCTCGGCCACCGCATCGGTTTTGTGCATTCTGGCGGTGATGCGCTGGCACAGGCCCTAACGATACATCCTTGACGCGCGCAGTTTGCAAAGCCTACCTTGGGTTTGCAAACAGGGGGCATGGATGGCCATTCAAAAACTATACGCAGGCGCGAAGCTGCGCGAATTGCGAAGCCGCCTTTCCCTCACCCAGCGCGCCTTTGCGGGCAAACTGGGCGTGTCCCTGCCCTATCTGAACCAGATGGAAAACAACCACCGCCCCGTGTCCGCCGCTGTTGTGCTGGCGCTGGCGGGCGAATTTGGCCTTGACGTAACCGAGCTGAACGCGGGCGAGGGAGAGCGTTTGGTATCAAACATGCGCGAAGCCTTGGCCGACCCGATCTTTGCCAAATCCGCCCCGCCGCTGGCCGACCTGCGCCTTGCCGCCAGCAACGCCCCCGCCCTTGCTCGCGCCTTTCTCGATCTGCACCACGCCTACCGCCAAAGCCACGAACGCCTAGCCAGCTTGGATGAGGCTTTGGGCCGCGATGACGCCACCCTGCGCGCCAGCCCTTGGGATGAGGTGCGCGATTTCTTTCACTACTGCGACAATTACGTCGATGCTGTCGACCGCGCCGCCGAACATTTCGCAGCCTCCGCCCCCGCTGGCCAAGACATGCTAATCACCGCCACCGAGGCGCTGTCGAAACGCGGCATTGAAACCGATTTTTCCACCGATGGCCCGCTGCGCCGCTATGACCCCACCCTGCGCCGCCTGCACCTTGCTGCCCGCGCCGCCGCCCCCACCCGCCGCTTTCAGGCGCTGTATCAGGTCGCCCTGCAAACCCAGAACGATCTGATCGAGGCGATGCTAGACCTTGCCCGTTTTCAATCGCCCGAGGCGCGCGATATCGCCAAAATAGGCATGGCGAATTATTTTGCAGGCGCGGCGCTGATGCCCTACCGCGCCTTCCTCGCCGCCGCCACCGAAGTGCGCCACGATCTGGAACGACTGGCCGATATGTTCGGCGCGTCTATCGAACAGGTCGCGCACCGCCTGTCCACCCTGCAACGTCCAGGGGCAAAGGGCGTTCCGTTCTTCTTTGTGCGCGTCGATCAGGCAGGCACCATCACCAAACGCCATTCCGCCACGCGCCTGCAATTTGCCCGTTTCGGCGGTGCCTGCCCTTTGTGGAACGTGCACCGCGCGTTCGAGACGCCGGGCCATTTTCTGCGCCAACTGGCCGAAACGCCCGATGGCGTGCGCTATCTTTGCCTTGCGCGCGATGTGTCCAAACCCGGCGGGGCCTATCTTGCCCCCGTGCGCCGCTATGCCATTGGTCTGGGGTGTGAAATCGCCCACGCCGCCGCGCTGGTCTATGCCGATGGGTTAGACCTGAAAGGCCGCTGCGACCCAATCGGCATTTCCTGCCGTATCTGCGAGCGTCCCGATTGCCACCAAAGGTCTGTCCCACCCTTGGAAAGTCGCCTATCGGTCAACCCCGATCAGCGCGGCATACTTCCCTATGACATTGCGCCCTAAGCGCTATTTGATGCGCGCCCAAATCTGATCTTTCAGCACCGCCCGCGCGCGGCGCAGATGCTCTTCATCCTCTTCAGTGATCAAATCCAGCCGCGATTCGGCGCGATACACCGCCAAATTCACCGCATCATATTCGGCCACCACAGTAGCAAAATGCGCATCCGCGCCCTTCAGCGCCGAAATATTGGCGGCACTGCTGGGAAACTCATCGGCAAGGGCGTGTGGGGTATGGGGCATCGGATATCTCCTTCTATCCCCCCACCCTAACGCCCCGCCCGTAAGGCACGCCTTGATCTCGCTCAATGCGTTTCTCTTTTTCCCAAATATCCTGGGGGTGAGCGAAGCGAGGGGGGCGGAAGCCCCCCTACCTTTGCGCCACTTTCCAATTCTGCGCCATCACAGGCTGCAAATTCGATTTTGCCAACCGCTGCCCCAAAATATGATCCGCCGCCTTTTCCCCCACCATAATCGACGGCCCATTCAAATTGCCGTTGGTCACCTGCGGGAAAATGCTGCTATCGGCCACGCGCAGGCCCTCCACTCCAATCACACGGCAATCAGGGTCAACCACGGCATTTATATCATCCGCCCGCCCCATCCGCGCTGTCCCGCAGGGATGATAGGCGCTTTCGGCGTGATCACGAATGAACGCGTCAATCTGCGCGTCCGTTTCCACGCCCGCGCCGGGCTGAATCTCGCTTTTCACATGGGCGCGCATCGCGGGCATATCGAAAATCTCGCGCGTCAGGCGCACCGCTTTGCGAAAATCGCGCCAATCGCTGTCCTGCGACATATAGTTAAACCGAATAACTGGCGGCGCATCAGGGTCGCTTGACCGCAGCGACACCCGCCCGCGCGAGGCAGATCGCATCGGCCCCGTATGCACCTGAAACCCATGCCCCGCCGCCGAGGCTTTGCCATCATAGCGCACGGCGATGGGCAGGAAATGATACTGAATATCGGGATATTCCACGCCCTTGTCGGAACGGATAAATCCGCAGGCCTCAAATTGGTTGCTCGCCCCCAGCCCTTTGCGCGTGAACAACCACTGCGCGCCAATCATCGCCTTGCCCCACAGGTTCCAGTATTTATAAAGGGTAATCGGCTGAACCGATTGAAACTGCATGTAAATTTCCAAATGGTCTTGCAGATTGCCGCCCACGCCTGCGCGGTCGGCCACCACGTCGATGCCGTGATCGTGCAAATGCGCCGCAGGGCCAATGCCCGACAGCATCAACAGCTTGGGCGTGTTCAGGCTGGACGCCGCCAAAATCACCTCTGCCCCCGCGCGGATAACTTCAACCGCGCCCTTGCGCGCCACTTCCACCCCCACAGCGCGCCGCCCGTCCATCACCACGCGGCGGGCAAAGGCGCGCAGCAGGCGCACCCGCCCCGTGGCAATGGCGGGGCGAAGATAGGCTTTGGCGGCAGACCACCGCTCGCCCTGATAAATCGTCGCCTCCATCGCGCCGAAACCTTCTTGTTGCGCGCCGTTGTAGTCAGGGGTCACAGGATAACCCGCTTCACGGCCCGCCTGAATAAATGCTTCAAACAGGGGGTTTTTCCGCGGCCCGCGCGTTATGTGCAAGGGGCCACTGGTGCCGCGATAGGCCGTGTCGGTGCCAGCATCCGCCGCCCCGTGCCAGCTTTCCATACGTTGAAAATAAGGCAGCACATCGGCATAGGCCCAGCCCTGCGCGCCCATCGCGTCCCACGTGTAATAATCGCGGGCATGGCCGCGCACATAGACCATGCCGTTGATGCTGCTTGATCCGCCAATCACCCGCCCGCGCGGCGTGACCAATTGGCGGCCCCCTAAATGCGGCTCTGGCTCGCTTTTCAAACCCCAATCATACATCGCCATATTCATCGGATAGGACAGCGCGGCAGGCATCTGGATAAACGGGCCAGCGTCACTGCCGCCTTCTTCAATCACCACCACCGATTTGCCCGCCATCGCCAAACGATAGGCCAGCGCCGACCCCGCGCTGCCCGACCCCACGATTACATAATCTGCAACAGCCTCGCTCATTTTTCACCCTTGGCCAATTCTGCCGCCAGATAATCCATCGCCATGCGCACCGCCGCCGCCCCATCGGGCGCGCCAAGTTTCAACGCCTCGCGCAGGTAAAGCCCGTCAACCATCGCCGCCAATCCCGCCGCAATCCCATCCGCCCGCGCACCCGACAGCGGGCGCAACCCCACCACCAAATTGCTGTGCAAACGGCGCTGATAAATCGCAAGCAGCCGCTTGGCCGCTGGCACAGATTGCGCCAAAACCCAGAAATTCAGCCACGCGCCCACCACATCACGGCGAAAGTTCATGGGCGAGAAGGACGCAATCAGCACCGCCCGCACGCGCCCAAGCGGGCCCGCATCAATACTGGCGCTGGCGGCAATCGCGCCGCGCACTTCGGCACCGTACACCGTCATCAACTGGCGCATCGCGGCCAAGAACATTTCTTCCTTGCTGCCAAAATAATGATGCGCCAGCGCGCTAGACATGCCCGCCCGCCGCGCAATCTGCGCAACCGTCACATCCAATGACCCTTTTTGCCCGATTTCCACAATCGTAGCGTTGACGAGCGCCGCCTTTCGGATAGGCTCCATTCCAAGTTTCGGCATTTTGCGATGGCCCCAAAGATTTTTCTTGCCAA
>CAXNEP010000148.1:0-6171 GCA_964200865.1 Cypionkella sp.
TCTCGCGAAGGCGAGTTAGAGGCCATGACCGAAGACTCGCACAAGGGCTGAGGGCATTATGGCACAAACTGACATCACATCTTCTGAACGCGATGGCATGGGGCCGCATGGCACCAAAGTTGGCCTTTTGCGTGTGCTTGGGCCTGCCCATGTTTGGGCATTGGGCGTTGGCATCGTTTTGGTGGGCGAATACATGGGCTGGAACTTTGCCGTTGGCAAAGGCGGGGCCTATGCGGCGCTGATGGCCTGCTGGTTTGCGGGCATCCTCTATTCCTGCGTTGCAATGATCGATTCCGAAGTGACATCGACCGTTGCTGCCGCTGGGGGCCAGTATACCCAAGCCAAACATATTATTGGCCCGCTGATGGCCTTTAACGTGGGCCTATACCTTGTGTTCGCCTATACAATGCTAGAGGCCGCGAATGCGATTACGGCGGGCTACCTTGTTTCTGTTGTGGCCACGATGACAGGTTATGGCGGCGCATTAGACCAGCGTCCGTTTATCATTCTGGTCATCATGTTCCTAGCATGGCTGAACTATCGCGGCGTGCTGGCAACGCTGACGTTTAACCTTGTCATCACCGCCATCGCCTTTAGCGCCATTATTGTGCTGTTCCTATCGACCAGCGGCATTATCGGCGATGGCATCATGCAACATGCGGCCCTGTTCGAGGGGCATGAAAAGCCCTATGGCTGGATCGGCTTTGTTGCGGCAATGCACTTTGGTTTGTGGTTCTATCTGGGCATCGAAGGCACGACCCAAGCCGCAGAAGAAGTCCGCTCGCCCGCGCGCGCGCTGCCCTTTGGTACGCTGGCTGGCATCATGACCCTTCTTATTGCGGCAACCCTGACATGGTATATCTGTTCGGGCGTGCTGCCGTGGGAGTTTTTGGGCGATGGCGTGAACGGTTCGGTTGCGCCACTGTTTGATACTGCGCGGTTGTCGGGATCAAATGCGCTGATCTGGTTCTTGGGCATCGGCACCCTTTTTGCCACCCTTGCCAGCGCCAATGGCTGCATCAATGACGCGTCCCGCGCATGGTTCGCGCTGGGGCGGGACAAGTATCTGCCTGCTTGGTTTGGGGCCGTGCATCCGCAACACCGCACGCCCTACCGCGCTATCGTGTTCCTGGTGCCGATTGCGCTGATCTTTGCCTTGGGCGCGCCTTTGGATCAGGTGATTACCTTCTCGATCCTATCGGGGCTTTTGGGCTATACGTTCATGCCGCTGAACATTCTGATGTTCCGCAAAAAGTGGCCCATGGGCACCATCAAGCGCGGGTATGAACATCCGTTCCACCCCGTTCCTGCGATTGTGCTGTTGTGCCTGTGTGCGTTCACGTTCTTTGCCGTGTTCCTTGGCTATGGCACCCAGCTTGTCGCGATGATTGGCTTTTACATCATTGTGTCTCTGTGGTTCCACTTCTGGCGCTATCGCTTTGTAAATCGCGGTGCGCAGTTCACCATGCCTTGGCCAAAACCTCAGGGCTACTGATCCCAAAAAGCATCCGCTGGCCCGCCCAAACAATGGCGGGCCAGTGCCTTGAAAGCGCGCGATGACCTCTCATATCCTTCTTGCAGCACTATTCGGGGCCACCGCGCTTTGGCTGGCTTGGGCCACGGTTCAGGCCCACAAAGCCCGCACAGCTGCACGCGCGGGCTATTTCCGCGCTGTAGAACCCCTGTTCGATTCTATAACGAGCCGCATCCAACCCAATGGGTTTGCGCGGATGACGGCGCAAACTGACGGTAACGCATTTGACCTTCAGGCCATCCCCGACAGCCTGACCTTTCGCAAACTGCCCGCCTTGTGGGTTATGCTAACCCTGCCCGCACCTATGCCCGTTAAGGCCACGCTGGACATTATGGCCCGCCCTGCGGGTAACGAGCCGTTTTCCCATTTCGCCAACCTGCCCCAATCACTGCCCTGCCCGCCCAGCCTGCCCGATGGCACGGCCCTGCGCAGTGATGATGCCACTGGCGTGCCGCCGCTTGAACTGATCGCGCCGCATCTGGCTGTGTTTGCCGACCCTAAGGTAAAAGAACTGGTGATCTCGCCCAAGGGTCTGCGCCTTGTCATCCTAGCGGATGAGGCCGAACGCGGCCGCTTTTTGATCTTCCGCGATGCCGAGGTGGGCGCGTCACCCCTGCCCGCCGCGCGCATGACACCCCTTATTTCGGCGCTGATCGCGCTGCGCGACACTTTAGCAAAGGCTCCCCAATGACCGCACCAAAAGCCCCGCCCCAGCCCTATCTTGTGCTTGCCATTGCCACCATTCTGCTTGGCATGGGGCAAGTGATGAACCGCCAACCGCTGCGCGGGCTGATCTTTGTATTCTTCGCCGTGCTTCTGGGGGCGTTCACACTGAAAACCGCCGCCCCCGATGTGTCTTTCGTTGGCAAAACCGCAGGGGCGCTGTTTGTTTGGGCAATGGCGATGATGGACGCCTACCGCACCGCCCGCCTGCGCCGCGCAATCTGGGAGAGGGACGTGAAGTGAACGTGGCAGGGTTATGACCCTAATCCGCCTCCTCCGGCCCTCGCAAGCGTGCTCGGGCGTTCGGCGGGAAAACAGTCCACTGGACTGTTTTCTAATCCGCCTCACCCCTGCGGATACGAGATAACCGACAGATAGCGGGCGGGCAGTTTGACCAGCACTTCGGGTCCATGCGGTGCATCTGCGTCGAAAAACAGCGAATCGCCGGGCTTTAGCGGATAAACATGGTCGCCATGGCGGTAATCGACCTCGCCTTCTAGCATATACAGCAGTTCCAGCCCTTCGTGCTGAAAGGCGGGAAAGGTGTCACTTTCGGTGGTTAGGGTAATCAGATAGGGTTCGACCACCACACCCGATGAATTCGACCCGATATGGCCCAGCAAGTTATACTGATGTCCCGCCCGTGTGCCGCGCCGTTCAATTTCTAGATGCGCGCCTGCCTTTACATGCTGCGCCTCGCGCCGTTCTTCGTAACTGCGAAAGAACGCCGTCACAGGCACGGAAAAGGCATGCGACAGCACCTGCAACGTGGTCAGGCTGGGCGAGGTATTGCCGTTTTCAATCTTGGACAGCATCCCAATAGAAAGGCCCGTCATTGCCGCTAAATCTGCCACAGTTATGCCCTGCTGGCGGCGAAAATTCCGCACCTCGCGGCCAATTGCGGCCTCAAGGTTACGCTCGGAAATCTCGCGGACGCGGTGCGGGTCTTGGTCAAACGCGGGTTTATTGCGCGGCAAGGCGGCAGGATCGGGCAGCTCACTCATCACGGGGCCTCATTGACCTTATAGTTGAAATCATACGGGCGTTTTTCATATAAGGAAACATCGTATTCATCAAGCGCGGGCCCTGCGGCCTTTTGGTCTATGGGCAAGGCTGCGTTAGATCACCGACTTTGCGGTGACTTCCAGCGCGTGCAGCAGCCCTTGGGCCGATGACCGTGGCCCATAAAGCACAACCTCGGTGGCCGCGCGTTTGATCAGGTAAACCCCCAAATGTTCGATCACCGTGCGGCTGGCAAATCCATCTGGCAAGACTGCCAGATCAAGGTTCGTGAGCCGCTCGAACAGCGCCTCCAAATCAGCTCCCGCCACATCAAACCGCACCCATGCATCCGTTTGTTCGGTAATCGACGCCGTCTCGCCAAAGGCGGGCTTTAGATGCGCGGTGATGTCCTGATAGCTGGCGAAATCGGCTTCGATAAACCACATCTCGGGCGTGACCCAAAACGCGCTAAACACTGCGCCCGCCGCATAGGATGACGGCGGGGGCAACGGCACGCCCGCCATTTGGGCGGCAGATGCAAAGGCCGCGTCCTGCCCGCGCCGCACGGCAAGCGAGGCGAGGGCCACATCAATGCGTTCGCTGATCTGGTAGGGGCCAATTGCCACCACCTGCGCCACCTCATGCCCCAAGGCGGTTAGGCTTTTCCATGCATTAGCCACGAAGACGCTCCCCCTGCGGATCAAAGAAATGCGGGCTGACGATTTCAACCAAAGTATCGGTCTTGGTCAGGAAATTCACCGCGCGCATTTTGCGGCCAATCTTTTGATCGCCCGCTTTCAGATAGCCCAGCGCAATGTCACAGCCCAGATGCGGGCTGTAAACCTTAGATGTCAGCCAGCCGCCGTCTGACGCCAATTCCACAGGCGCGCCTATTTCCATGAAATGGCTACCCGCCGAAATTGCCCCCTTGGGATCGACGGGCTTTACCCCCACCAAACGATAGCCATCGTCGCGGTTCATCCCTTCGCGCTGGCTTAGCAGCATGCCGATGCTGTCTTTCTTTTTCGACACCATCTTGCCCAGACCCATGTTCAGCGCGGTGGACTGGCCGTTCAACTCGCCCCCCGCCACATGGCCCTTTTCAATGCGCATCACGCCCAAGGCTTCGGTGCCGTAAACAATGGCGTCAAATTCGGCCCCAGCCTCCATCAACTTGCGGATCATGGCATCGCCATAGCGCGTGGGTACGGCGATTTCATAGGCAAGCTCGCCCGAGAATGAGATGCGGAACAAACGCCCACGCAGGCCCCCGACCGTGATATTGCCCGCCCCCATATAGGGAAAGGCGGCATCGGAAATGTCCTGATCGACAATCTTTTGCAAAAGGTTGCGCGCGTTCGGCCCCGCCACCGAAAACTGCGCCCATGCTTCGGTGGTTGAGATGATCTGCACATCCATATCGGGCCACAGAACTTGGCGGCAATATTCCAAATGGCGGAACACTGTCACCGCATTGGCAGTGGTGGTGGTCATGACATATTCATGCTGCCCCATTCGCGCGGTGGTACCATCGTCAAACACCATGCCGTCTTCGCGCAGCATCAGCCCATAGCGGCATTTGCCAACCGCCAAGGTGCTGAATGTGTTGGCATAGACCTTGTCCAAAAACGCCCCCGCATCGGTGCCCTGAATGTCAATCTTGCCCAGTGTGGTGACATCGCAAATCCCGACCGAGCGGCGCGTGGCCAGAACCTCGCGGTCAACGCTTTCGCGCCAAGTCGTCTCGCCCGCCTTTGGCACCCATTGCGTGCGCAGCCAATTGCCCACTTCGACAAAGATCGCGCCCTGCTCTGCCGCCCATTTATGCGACGGCGTCAGGCGGAAGGGTTTGAAATCTTTCCCCCGCGAACGCCCCGCCAGCGCGCCCATCGCCACGGGCGTATAGGGCGGGCGGTAAATCGTGGTGCCCGTGGCTGGGATAGATTGGCCCGTGAGTTCGGCCATAATCGCAATGCCAAGCACATTGCCCGTCTTGCCTTGATCAGTTGCCATGCCCAGCGTGGTATAGCGTTTCAAATGCTCGACCGCTGTAAAGTTTTCCTGATGGGCCAGCTTTACATCTTTGACCGTCACATCGTTTTGCTGGTCAATCCACGCGCGGCCCTTGCCTTCATGCACATACCACAAGGGGCTGATGGAAATCGGCGCATCTTCGGCGCGCGGCAGATCGCCCGCCGTGGCCGCCATACCCAAATCTGCCAGCGCCGCCAGTGCCTGCGCCTGACCCGTTGCCAGCGCCCCATGGGTCGACAGCGCCCCGCCCGCCGCCCCCGCCGATGTCAGCCCCGCAGGGCCGCCACTGCCCGGCACAAAGGCCGCAATATCGCCACGCCATTCGGGGCGCGAGCGGTGGTGCGAGGTGATGTTGACGTTGGGGTTCCAGCCGCCCGACACGCCCAAGGCAGTGCAGGAAATCGTCTCGGTCTTGCCATTGGCCAGCCGCACAGTGACTGACCGCAGCCCGAGACGGCCCGATGAATCAATCACTTGCGCGCCTTGCAAATGGCGAATGCCGGGCAGCAGATCGCCGCCTTGGCGGCTGTCAATCACCGCCGCCACATCCACGCCCTTGGCCTGCAAATCGCGCGCGCTGCGCAGCCCGTCATCGTTATTGGTGAACACCGCCACACGGTCGCCCGCTGCCACGCCCCAGCGGTTGGCATAGGCGCGCAAGGCACCTGCCAGCATCACACCTGGGCGGTCGTTATTCTCAAAGGCAATCGGGCGTTCGGTTGCCCCACCCGCCAAAATCGCGCGTTTGGAATAGATGCGCCACAAGGTCTGGCGCGGTTTGCCTGCGGCGGGCACCGCAAGGTGATCGGACACCCGTTCCACCGCCGAATAAATCCCGTGGTCAAAGGCCCCCACAACCGTTGTGCGGATCATCAGCC
>CAXNEP010000149.1:0-6143 GCA_964200865.1 Cypionkella sp.
AAGGGGGTCAAGCCCGTGCAAATGGGCCGATCTGCTCCACGAGGCGACAAGCGGGCTGCGCGCCGCGCCGCCCTTGGCCAAAGCGGATTGGATCGCGGTCATATGTGACACGCTGTCACGCGCTGCCATGGCTTTTCCTCCATAGTTGCAAGGCGCACCCTCCCAAGTGCAGCCTTGCCAAATGTAAGACTAAGCGATGATTTTTGTGCAGAGCAAGCAAAACTTTTGTTTTGTTAGTCTGTGGGATTGGGCGGCTTGTCATCCCAATCTTTGCGCAGAATGCGCGCGGCGGAACCGTCAGGGTCGTCAAACTGGCGCGTTTTCATCGACAACAGGAAAAATCCAAGACCAAAGCCGCCCAGCAGTAGGGAAATGGGAATAAGATAGACCAGAATATTCATCAAACGCCCCTATTTCAGCCGTAGCGCGTTCAGTGACACAGTGATTGAGGACAGCGACATGGCCAGCGCAGCGGCAAGCGGCGTGGCAAGCCCCGCCAGCGCGAGTGGCACGGCGATGATGTTATAGGCGGCAGAAAGGCCAAAGTTTTCGAGGATTCTTTTGCGCGCTTGGCCCGCAATGCGCATGGCGTCGGCTATGGGGGCCATATCTGCGCCCAGCAGCACGATATCAGACGCCACGCGCGCGGCATCCAGCGCCGTGGCGGGGCTGATCGACACGTGCGCGCCCGCCAGCGCCGCCGTGTCATTCAGCCCGTCGCCGACCATCAGCACGCGGTGGCCGCGTGCGGACAAATCGCCAATCAGGCGCAGTTTATCTTCGGGCAGCGCGCTGGCGGTACAGTTGGCAATCCCCAGCCTGTCCGCGAGTGCGGCGACAGGGCCAGCGGTATCGCCCGAAATCAGGTAAACGGATTTACCCATTGCGGCAAAGGCGGTCACGGCGGCCTGCGCGCCTGTGCGCGGGCGGTCTTCAAAGGCGAAGGCATGGGTGATCTCGCCCCAGCGCAGATAGGTGGCGGTGGTGTCTAGGGGGTCTGCCCCGACCCAAGCCGCGCGGCCAAGGCGCAGCGCGCGGCCAAGGTACATACCTTGCACGCCGTAACCTGCCACTTCGGTGATTTCGCTTACGCCGCCCTTGGGGGCGATGCCTGCGGCCTGCGCTGCGGCGAATAGGCTTTGTGACAACGGATGCGAAGACCCTTGCGCCAATGCCACAGCAAGCGCGACCCTTTGCGCGGGGTGGCTCGCAAAATTTACAGGGGTCGGCGTGCCCATCGTCAGGGTGCCTGTTTTATCCAGAACGACAGTATCCACTTCGGCCAAGCGTTCCAGCGCGGTGCCATTTTTGATCAGCAAGCCAAGGCGAAACAGTTTGCCGCTGGCCGAGGTTACAACGGCAGGCACGGCAAGGCCCAGCGCGCAGGGACAGGTGATAATCAGCACGGCGGCCGAGATATTGATGGCAAAGCGCACATCACCCCCTGTTTGCCACAGCCAAAAGCCAAAGGCGCTGAAAGACAGGATATGCACCAGCGGCGAATACCAACTGGCCGCACGTTCGGCCAGCGAGGTGTAGCGCGTTTTGGCATTTTCCGCGATAGACACCAAATCGGCCATGCGGTGCAGGGCAGCGTCTTTGCCGATCGCCGTGGCGCGAATGTCTAGGGGGCCCGTCAGGTTGACCTCGCCCGCCAAAACCTGCGCGCCCAGCCCTGCAAAGGCGGGCAGGCTTTCGCCTGTCAGCATAGAGCGGTCGACCTCGGATGCGCCTGCGACAATCACCCCGTCCACGGGCATACGGCCGCCGGGGCGGACGCGGACAATATCTCCCACGCGCACATCGCACGTCGCGCGCACAACCTCGATACCGCCCGTCAAAACCGTGGCGCGCGGCACTTCTAGGGCGGCGAGTTCTTCGGCGGCGCTGCGCGCTATTGCGCGGGTGCGATGGTCAAGATATCGGCCCAGCAGCAGGAAAAAGCACAGCATCACGGCAGCATCAAAATAGGCGTGATGCCCGCCCATGGTGGTTTCATAAAGTGAGATCGAGGTGGCAAGGATCAGCGCCAGCGATATTGGCACATCCATGCCAAGGCGCCCTGCGCGCAAGGAACGCGCGGCGCTGGCAAAGAAGGGGCGGCCCGAAAAGGCAACTGTGGGAATGGCGATCAGCGCGGAAATCCAATGGAACATATCGCGCGTCGCCCCATCGCCGCCCGACCAAACCGCAACGGACAGCAGCATGACATTCATCATCGAAAAGAACGCAACGCCAAGCCGCATGGCCAAATCGCGGCTGGCGCGGTCGGTTTGCGTGCTTGAAAGCATCCCTGCGTCCAGCTCATGCGCCTCGTAGCCTGCGCGCAATAGGGCCGCGATCATGCGGGCAGGTTCGACCCCTGCTTCGGTTTCAATCAGCACGCGGCGCTGAGTAAGGTTCAGGCGTGCGGCCTTAACGCCTGCCTGCGCCATCAGCGTGGTCTCGACAGTGCTGATACACGCCGCGCAGTGCGCTGCGGGCAAAGACAGCATGATGTTTGCCCCCCTGCCCGCTGCCAGTGCCGCGATGGACTGGGCAGACGGCGCAACCGCGCAGGCAGGGCAAGCAGCCATGCCCCCGGCCTCGTAGGACGTGGAGGGCAAAGCGGATTGCACGGTCATGGCCTAGCCTTTCACCCAAAGGGCCAAGCGTTGGCGAAACAGCGTGCCGTCCTGCGCATGGCCTGTGATGTGCATCACCCATTTGCCTTGCCCCAGCTTGGCATCTGCCAGATAGGCCCCTTGGTCGAAGACAAAACTGGGGCTGAAATCCTGACGCGCTTCGGTGCTGCGGCCCACCAAAACCTGCACATCAGCCAATTGCACGGGCGCGCCCACGCTGTCGGTAAAGCGCAAGGAAAGCTGACCAAGTGCCGGATCATAGCCCTGCACCAACCGCCAGCCCAATGCATTCTGCGCCGCCCTTTCGGCATCAAAGGTTTGGCTGGCAACATAAGAGCTGCTCACCTCTAGCCCTGGAAAGGTGCTGATCGCCTTATAGGCCATCAGCATGTTTACCCCGATAATCAGCGCAAAGGCCGATGCGGTAAAGGCAAATACCTTTGGGCCAGTGATCCTGAATTCTGACTGTGCAGGCATCTTAGTTATCCTTTCCATCATCATCGTCGTGGTGTTTATCCACGCCATAAAACACAGTGTCATAGTGAATGCGCAGCGGATCTACCGCCTTGCCATCAGGCCCCATGTCCATAACCCATAGGCGCAGATCAGTCCGTTCGGCACCTGCGGCCAATGTCTCCACTGGCGCAGTCACAAACAGGCGCACGGTTTTGGTTTGGTTCGCGAGCACAGTGATGTTCAGATCATCCGTGCCGTCAAAAGACAAAAAGAACGTCGCAATCGCGCTGCTGGCCGACACGGCAAACACGCGGTCATCGCCCTGCATATTGCGCAAGCGCAGATCATAGGCATTGCGGATAGACCCGTCTGACAGCGTGACATATTGCGGGTTGCGCACGGGGGTGACATTCACATCCAAGGGCGCGCGCAAAAACAGCGCCACGATCAGCCCAATGCCCACGCCCGCCCAAAGCACGGTGTAAATCACTGTGCGCACGCGCAAAATATGCCGCCAGATGGATTTCTTGGGCGCGCCCGCGCGCTCGGCCACCTCATCCGTCAGGGCCAGATAGCCAATCAAATCGCGCGGCTTGCCGATTTTGTCCATGATGCCATTGCAGGCATCAATACACAGCCCGCAGGTGATGCAGGCCAGTTGCTGGCCATCGCGAATATCAATGCCTTGGGGGCAGACATTGACGCAGGCCATGCAGTCGATGCAATCACCCTGAGCTTGTGCGCCGCTGCCCTGCGTATCCTGCCCCGCCTTTTCCAGCTTGCCGCGCGGCTCGCCGCGCCAATAGCGGTAGCCGATGGTTAGGGTATCTTCGTCCATCATCGCGGCCTGAATGCGCGGCCATGGGCAGGCATAGATGCAAATCTGTTCGCGCGCAAAACCGCCAAAGAAAAAGGTGGTGCCCGTTAGGATAAGCATGGTCGCGTAGGCGATGGGATGGGCGTTGAAATGGATCAGGTCGACAAACAGGGTCGGCGCATCGGTGAAATAGAAAATCCACGCGCCCCCCGTGGCCAGCGCAATGGCCAGCCACGCCCACCATTTCACCCCGTTCTTGATCAGCTTTTCCCAGTTCCACGGCTGGCGGTGCAGGCGGATACGCGCGTTGCGATCCCCTTCGATCCAGCGTTCGACCAAAATGAACAGGTCTGTCCACACGGTTTGCGGGCAGGCATAGCCGCACCAGACCCGCCCCACTGCCGAGGTGAACAAAAACAGCCCCAGCCCCGCCATGATCAAAAGGCCCGCCACAAAATAAAACTCGTGCGGCCATATCTCGATCATAAAGAAAAAGAACCGCCGCCCGCCCATATCGATCAATACGGCCTGATCGGGCAGGTTTGGCCCGCGATCCCAGCGGATCCACGGGGTGATATAGTAGATACCCAGCATCACAATCATCAACGCCCATTTCAGATTGCGAAACGCCCCAGAAACACGGCGCGGAAAGATCGGCTCGCGCGGGGCGTATAGTTCGGGCGGGGCTTGGTCGGCGCTGGACATTAGGTTCTCCACGGCATGCGATTCGGGGCGGCGCAAAGCCGCTCTTGTCCAAAGCATAGGTAAAACCCGCACCTGCGCCTTGAGTTAAATCAAGTCGGAGAGGATTGTTTTGGGGGTATTGCGCAACCCGCAGCGGCGGCGGTGGCACCCAAATGCAAAGCCGCGCCCATTGTGGGCGCGGCAAAGGCTGTGCTTTTGGCTGCAATCACAGGATAAAATCAGCGTCCGATAGCGAGGCTATGCTGCGCAGTTCAATTTCGAAATCGGCTTTACGGTCGCCATTGGTATCGCCGTACACGATGATGGTATCCCCAGACCTTGTAAACCAAACGGCGTTTCTTGCAGCACTTTCCGAAAACGTAAAATTCTGATCACCGTCCCGCCGCGTATTGGCATCAATTGCGCTGAGGTTTAGGATGTCTTCATCACTTGAAAAATCGAAAATCACATCGCGGCCCGAAGTGCCCGCGCCCCGCGCGCTATCGCCATCATCAAATACGAATACATCCGAATCCGCCCCGCCATACAAACGGTCCGACCCTTTGCCGCCCTCGATCGTATCATCGCCGAAATTACCGTAAATTGTGTCGCGGCCTGCAAACCCATTCATCCGATCATCAAAGTCGGATAGCCCGATCATATCATTGCCCTTAAGCGCGCTTGCAAAAAGGGCGCGGTCATCGGCCAATGAAGCGGTTTTACCTGCGTTCAAGATGGCGCGGGCTGTTACGGAAAAGCCCGACATACCCCAACAATTGTAATAGTTCCCATAAGTATCGGCCGACACCTCGGCCATAAGCGTGACTGTGCCCGAAATTGTGCCACGATCAATCGACCCTGTGATGCCACTGCCCGCGACGGTCAGATAAAAGTCATCGTAAAAATCTGACCCCGCATTAAAGCCATTCAACACCAGAAAATCGCGGTAAAGCGTGCCATCGATCCGTTCGTTTTTGCCTCGCATAAGGGTCTCATCAAAGTAATTTCGGCTGTACCAATTGAAATCGAACCGCGAAATATCAAAAGCTTCGCCTGCGAAAAACCGTGCCATAACCCACCCCTATCACCCGTTCACACTATGTTGAGGATCGTTGTACAGCACTCCTGCGGGGGTCTGTCAACCTTAAATTGAAAAATACCCACAGCATTTCTGCTGTGGGCCGAATTTTCTGACCGATGGGTAAACCCCAGCCTAAGGCGCGGGCGCGGCCTCTCCCCCGCCCAAACTATGGACATAGCTTGCCACGGCGCGGATCTCGTCTTCGGACAACCGGCCCGCCCAAGGGGGCATAACGCCAAAGCGTGCGTTGACCACTGTGTCTGTGATCGTCTCTCGCGCGCCGCCGTACAGCCAGATTGCGTCCGTCAGGTTGGGCGCGCCTTGGGCGCGGTCGCCTGTGCCAGCCTCGGTATGGCAGGCCACGCAGTTCTCAGCAAAGACAGTGGCCCCCGCCGTGGCCAGCGCCGCATCATGGTCTTGCCCCGAAATCTGCAGAACATATTCCACCACGCCCGCGATTTGGGCAGGCTCTAGCAGGCCA
>CAXNEP010000150.1:0-6117 GCA_964200865.1 Cypionkella sp.
GCCAGCGCGCTGTTTGAGCGCGGCGTTCTGGCCCCTGCCTTTTTCTTTCCCGTGGTGCCCAAAGGGGCCGCGCGCATCCGCACACAAATGAGCGCGGCATTGACCATCGGTGACTTGGACACGGCCCTTGCTGCCTTTGCAGGGGCTGCCAAAGATGTGGGGATTGCGCTATGACAAACACCACAATGCCCGCACTTGTCAAAGCTGCGCCTGGCCTTGGGCTAGAATGGCAAACCCGCCCCATCCCCGATATTGGCCCCGATGATGTGCTGATCCAAATCACCAAAACAGGGATTTGCGGCACCGATATTCACATCTGGAACTGGGACGATTGGGCCGCGCGCACTGTGCCTCTGGGCTTGGTTACGGGCCACGAATTTGCAGGGCGGATCGTGGCGATGGGGGCTAATGTGCAAGGCCTGACTATCGGCCAGCGCTGTTCGGGCGAGGGGCATTTGATTGGCCACACCTCGCGCCAATCGCGGGCGGGTAAGTTTCACCTAGACCCCGAAACGCGCGGCATTGGCGTGAACGAACAAGGCGCTTTTGCAGGATTTCTGCGCCTGCCTGCGTTTAACGTGGTGCCGTTGCCAGACAGTATTCCTGATGAGATTGGCGCGATTTTAGACCCGCTTGGAAATGCCGTGCACACTGCGCTGTCGTTCGATTTGGTGGGCGAGGATGTGCTGATTACAGGCGCTGGCCCCATTGGCATTATGGCGGCGGCGGTGGCGCGGCATGTGGGCGCGCGCCATGTGGTGATTACCGATGTAAATCCCGCGCGGCTGGAACTGGCCGCAGCGGTGACCAGTTGCACACCCGTGAATGTGGCAAACGAGGATTTGCGCGACGTGATGGCGCGACTGAAAATGACCCAAGGCTTTGATATTGGGATGGAAATGTCAGGCAACCAAGCCGCCCTTGACCAGATGATTGACGCGTTGGTCATGGGCGGGCGCATTGCGATGCTGGGGATACCGCCTGGAAAATCGCCCGTCGATTGGTCGCGCATTGTGCTGCGCGCCATCACCATCAAAGGCGTTTATGGGCGCGAGATCTTTGAGACGTGGTATAAGATGATCGCCATGCTGGAAAACGGGCTGGACATCAGCCGCGTGATCACCCACCGCTACCCCGCCCGCGATTTTGCCAGTGGATTCAACACGATGCGCGCAGGATCATCGGGCAAAGTAGTGCTGGATTGGACGTGATGGGCAGGTAGGTCATGGTGGTGCCTGCGTCAGAATTTGGCTTGCGCGGAATGAACCCCCGCCGCGCCGCGAAAAAATACAAACAAAACCGATTGTTAAATCCGCGAATGACCCGCTGCGTGGGTTTAAAACAGGGGCAGTCTGGCGGGCCGCCTCTTCGCGCAACACTGCCGTGCTCAGGCTAAAAGCGCCACCGCCGTTTGCTCATCTGTTACAAGCGTTGTTGGGCCGATTGTTCGAATGGTGGCGCGGATGGCGTTTAGCTTGTCTTTTCCGCCCGAGATGAGTACCCGTTCGGGTGTACGCCGCAGTCGGGCAATGTCGACCGAGATCACACGGCTGTTCACCTCGTGATCAACCAAATCGCCGTTTTGATTGATAAAGTTGTAAAGCACGTCCCCGATAGCGCCCGCTTCGATCAAAGAGCGGCGATCAGCTTCAGAAAGATAGCCTGTCCGATAGCTGGTCGTCAGGGTGCTTATGCCCCCGCAAGACAGCAGCGCCATGTCCAACTTATCTGCCATCTCAAAAATCGCAGACAGACCACAGCGTTCCAAAAGGGCGTGTTTGGTTTCGGGGCTGTCAACAACGGCGGGGGCGGGGATTAGAAACCCCTCGCCTTGAAAAAGTTCAGCGAATTGCCATGCGAATTCGGCAGGGTTAAATCGCCGCGCAGCCGCGATACCGCCCAGCAATGACACAACGCGGAAATCGTCCAGCGTCGCGCCAAGGATGAAGGGTAATGTGTTTGACAGAGTCCGGCCCCAGCCTACTCCCACGGTCATGCCAGCCCGCATCTCGCCCGAAATGTAGTTCCCAGCGGCGGCGGCAATCACTTTGACAGGATCTGCGTCTGGGTCGGAAAAGGGGGCGACGATGACGCGGTTAATTCCAAAGCGCGTTTCAACTTCGCGTTCTAGCAGCAAAAGGTCAGTCAAGGGCGCGGCAATTGTAATGCGCACCTCGTTACGGCGGCGGGCATCAGCCAGCAACCGCACCACCATAACCCGACTGATGCCAAGCTGTGTTGCGATGTCATTCTGGGTTGCGCCTTCGACGTGATAAAGCCAGATCGCCCGCGCGCGAAGCCTGTCTGCCTCGCTTTGAATGGCAACACTTTGATTTTCAAGTTGCATTACACGCTCAACCTTTTGATCAGCCCACCGTTTCAATCGAACGGATCATCCGATTTACAATCCGCCCCACCCGCTCTGGGCACTCTATCTGCGGAATATGGCCTGCTCCAGCCAGAAGATGAAGTGCGAATTCGCCGTCTGCCCTGATCGCATGGTCATAAGGCAGGATATGGTCATTGCGCCCCCAAATAATTTGCATCGGACAGCTCACGCGCTTTAGGGCGGGGCGCAGATCAAACGCCTGAACGCCATCAGGAAACAGCGCTTGCGCCATATCGGCTTGGCAGGCGCGCAACTGCTCATCGGCGCGGGTGCGCATGGCTGCGCGGGCGTAATCATCGCTGATACCCTCTGGCGTTGCCGTCAGACGGCGCAGCCATGGGACCAAGCTTTCCACGCGGCTGGCGCGGACAATGCCGTTTAGGGTTGCGGCATCGATTTCTGGGCCAAGACCTGCTGGCGCGATCAGCGTCAGGCTGGCAATGCGCCGCCCGCGAATATCGGCCAAAGCCAGCGCAAGCGCCGCGCCGAGTGAATGGCCAACAAGATGCACGTCGTCGCTGCCCCGCGTGGCTGCGTCAAAGGCTTCGACGACCATTCGGGATAGGTCTTGAAAGCTATTCATTTGCCTTTTTGGCGATTTGCCGTGGCCGGGAAGATCAATGCGCACCAACGGCGCATTTGGGCCAAGTGCTTTTTCCAAAGGGGCCCAAGATTGGCTGTCGGCGGTGAAGCCGTGCAGCAAAACGATGGGCGTGCCTTGTCCATCGCGGCGCGAGATGTACAGGGGGCCAGCCTCGCGGCTCCAACCTGATGGGGCGGGGGCGGCGGCCACTGCTGAAGTGCCTGCATTGCGCCCGCGCGCGGCCAGCAGATTTGCCACATCAGACTGTTGCACGCGGCCAAGCGGGCCAGTGCCCGTCACATCGGCAGGGGTCATGTTATTCGCGCGCAGGGCTTTGCGTGCGGCGGGGGTGGCGCGCGTTCCCAAACCTGCAACGGTTTGGACAGGATGGGCGGGTGCCGCGTGGACAGTTTGCACAATGGTTTCTGGCGCGGGCATGGGCGTTTGCGTTGGCGCAGTTGCACTGCGCGCTGGCGATGGCGATACAATCATGCCTTCGGGGTAGATCCACGCCAAAGTGCTGCCTACGGGCACTTTATCGCCTGGCTTTGCAGTGATGTGATGCAGGCGGCCTGTCGCAGGTGCCTCTACCTCCATCGCAGCTTTATCGGTTTCAATGTCAAACAGTGCGGCACCTTGTTGCACTAAATCGCCTTCGGCCACATGCCATACGGCCAGCGTGCCATGGGTCATATCCATATCGACCTTTGGCAAGATGACCTCGGTTGGCTGCAATCCTTCGTTTGATACGGCATCGGCTGCGGGCGCGGGCGTTTGGGGCTTTACGGCTTCGCCTTCGGCGTAAAGCAGGGCAATTGTCGTGCCAACCGCCACTTTTTCACCCGCTCGGGCCGTGATCTGGTGAAGGTAGCCCGTTGCAGGGGCCTCGACCTCCATCGCGGCTTTGTCGGTTTCAATGTCAAACAGGGCCGCGCCTTGTTGCACCAATTGCCCTTCGGCTGCGTGCCACGTGGCCAATGTGCCATGCGACATATCCATGTCCACTTTGGGCAGGATCACTTCGACGGGCATGTTCAGACCTCGCGGCGCACAAGGCGGCGTGCAGCGGCCTCGATTGTGTCAACCTGCGGCACAGAGGCGCGTTCAAGATCGGGGTTGTAGGGCACGGGCGCATCGGCCGCGCCTAGGCGCAAAATTGGGGCATCCAGATAATCAAACGCATCGCTTTCAGCGACCATCGCGCTGATTTCAGCCCCCACGCCATAAGCTTTGACGCCTTCGTAAACCACCAAAAGCTTACCCGTTTTGCGCACCGATGTCAGGATCGTGTCGCGGTCAATCGGGCGGATCGACCGCAGGTCAATCACCTCAACATTGATGCCATCTGCGGCCAGTTTTTCAGCCGCTTCCAAGGCGCGGTGCAGCATGATCGAGCCTGCAACGATGGTCAGATCGCCGCCCGTGCGGCGCACCAGCGCCTTGCCAATGGGAGTCAGATAGCTGCCTTCGGGAACATGGCCTTTTGTTTTGTACAAAAGCTTGTGTTCAAAGATCATCACAGGGTCAGGGTCGGCCAGTGCCGCCAGCAGCATCCCCTTGGCATCTTCGGGGGTTGAGGGTTGCAGCACCTTTAGCCCCGGCACATGGCCAAACCACGCCTCGATGCTTTGGCTGTGCTGGGCGGCAGCGCCCGTGCCAGACCCAGAAGGCATGCGAAACACCACAGGCACGGCAGCCTCGCCGCCCAACATATAGCGCAGCTTGGCCGCTTGATTGACGATTTGTTCCATCGCCAGCATGGCAAAATCGGAAAACTGAAATTCAAAGATCGGCTTTAGCCCTGTCAGTGCCGCACCCACGGCAACGCCTGCCCCGCCCAGTTCTGAAATGGGTGTATCCATCACGCGGTCAGGCCCAAAGCGGTCGATCAGATCTAGCGTCACTTGAAAAGCGCCGCCATAAACGCCGATATCTTCGCCCATCAATATCACGGTCGGGTCAGCCTGCATGGCTATGGCCATCGCCTCGCGGATCGCTTCGGCATAGGACAGCACGCGCGCGTTGGTATCGCTAACCGTCACAGGGTTCGATTGGACATTCATAATGCGGCCTCGGCATAGACATAACGGGTGACTTCGGACAGATCAGGCGCGGCGCTGGCCTTGGCAAATTCGATGCCCTTTTGCACATCGGCCACGGCCTGTGCGGCAATGGCATCTGCGCCTGCTTCGTCCAAAACGCCGTGTGCGATCAATTCCGCACGGAAACGGGCGATTGGGTCTTTGGCCATCCACGCCTCGATCTCTTCTTTCGTGCGATAGCGGTTGCGGTCAGATTTCGAATGGCCGCGCCAGCGGTAGGTTAGGTTTTCCACCAAACTTGGCCCGTCGCCTGCGCGGGCGCGGGCAATGGCGATATGCAGCGCCTCGGATACGGCCGAGAAATCGTTGCCGTCCACCGTGGTGCCAGGCATCGCATAGGCGGCGGCACGCTGCGCGATATGCGGCACGGCGGTGGAACGGGCGGTGGACGTTGACATACCATAGCCGTTGTTTTCACACACGAAAATAACGGGCAGCTTCCAGACGCTGGCGATGTTCAGCGATTCGTGGAACGCGCCTTCGTTATTGGCACCATCGCCAAAGAAACAGACGGTGACATCCGATTTGCCAAGGCGTTTGGCCGATAAGGCCGCCCCCACTGCGATGGGCAAACCGCCCCCCACAATGCCGTTGGCCCCAAGGTTGCCCGTTTTGACATCGGCAATATGCATCGACCCACCACGGCCATGGCAATATCCCGTTTCCTTGCCAAAGAATTCGGCAAACATTCGACCCACATCCGCGCCTTTGGCGATGCAATGACCATGGCCGCGATGGTTCGAGGTGATCTTGTCGGCATCGGTCAATTCCATACAGGTCGCCATCGCGCTGGCTTCTTGCCCGATGGACAGGTGCATGGTGCCGTGGATCATGCCCCGTGTGTAACTGTCTTCGGCCCCTTCTTCAAAGCGGCGGATCAGATACATCCGTTTGAGCGCCTCGCGCAGTTGGGCGGGGGCATAGTGCCGAATGGCGAAGGGGCGGTTGTCTGCGGTGGCGTCCATCATGATCAAAGCCCCAACATGGCGTCTTGCCGCGCCCGCAGCATGGCGATTTTGCTGTTGGCGGGAACTGCGGCATTA
>CAXNEP010000151.1:0-6114 GCA_964200865.1 Cypionkella sp.
AGGGGGGCAGTCGGCCCCCCTTAGAGCCCCTGCCCCAAGCGCGCCAAAAAGGCGTCTTCGGCATAGCGCAGGGCTTGGCGCCAATCGGTTGGGGCGGCATCATCGGCGTTGTCGGAAATATACTTGAACGCGCGCAGCGGGATGTGAGCAGCGCGGCATAGCTTTGCAATGGCGTAAAGTTCCATATCAACCAGATCGCAGGGCAGCTCGGGCGCGCTGGCGGCAAAGCTATCGCCTGTGCCGCAGATCAGTGCGGCGGGCGAAAAGCGGATTTCTTGGCTGTCCTCCTCGAACGGGGTCGCGCCCAAGGGCACGTCAAGCGCGCGCACATCCATATCGCGCTGCACCGCCGCCCCCACCTCGACCAGCCCATGTAGCCCCTGCGCCACAGCCCCTGCTGTGCCAAAATTAATCACCAGATCAGGGCGGTGCAGGGCCAGCGCCTGCGCGCTGCGCCAAGCGGCATTCACCTTGCCAATGCCCGTATGTTCCAGGATCATGCCCTGCGGCGCTGCGGCCAATTCTTCGGGCATGGCAACCAGCAGCAAAATATTTGGCATCACGTTCCCCCCTGCAAGGCGCGCAAAATTTCCACGCGGATATGCGAGGCAAGGCCAACATCACCGCGCGCTTCGTCCATGTGCGCCGCCAGCGCATTCACCGATAGCCCGCGCTGCGCCGCCAAAGCCTGAAACGCCGCCCAGAATTCAGGCTCTAATGTTACCGATGTGCGGTGCCCGCGCAGGGTAAGGGAATGTTTCTGCGGCCCGTTCATGGGGTTTCCCGCTTATGCGCGTCAAGCTGTGCCTTGGCCTTATCGGCCCGCATCTTTTCGGCGGTTTTCTCGGCGCGGCTGCGGCCAAACTTGGCGGCATTTTCATCACCCTGCGCGCGCGCTTTGGCGCGCATTGCCGCCTTTTTCGCGCTGCGCAGGTTGATGATATCGGCCATTTCCCCCCCGATCAGCCCTTGGGCCCGATCATATCTTCGGGGCGCACCACGCGGTCGAACGTCTCGCCATCGACATAGCCCAGTGCAATTGCCTCTTCGCGCAGGGTTGTGCCGTTCTTATGCGCGGTTTTGGCAACCTTTGTCGCCGCGTCATAGCCAATGGTGGGGGCCAGCGCGGTGACAAGCATCAGGCTTTCCTTCATCAGCTTATCAATCCGCGCCACATTCGCCTGTGTGCCCACCACCATATTATCGGTGAAAGACGCCGCCGCATCGCCCAAAAGCTGCATGGATTGCAGCACGTTATAGGCCATCACGGGGTTATACACGTTCAGCTCAAAATGCCCTTGGCTGCCCGCAAAGCCCACGGCCGCATCATTGCCCATCACCTGCACGCAGACCATCGTTAGCGCCTCGGCCTGCGTTGGGTTCACTTTACCCGGCATAATCGAAGACCCCGGTTCGTTTTCGGGCAAGATCAATTCCCCAAGGCCAGAGCGCGGGCCAGAGCCTAGCAGGCGCATATCATTGGCAATTTTGAACAGGCTGACCGCAACCGTTTTCAGCGCGCCCGAAAACATCACCATGGCGTCATGCGCGGCCAGTGCCTCGAATTTATTCGGTGCGGTGACAAAAGGCAGATCGGTAATTTCGGCAATCGATGCGGCAACGCGTTTGTCCCAGCCCACGCGCGTGTTCAGCCCCGTGCCAACAGCCGTGCCACCTTGGGCCAGATCATAAATTTCGGGCAGGATTTTTTTCACCCGCATGATGCCCGATGCAACCTGATGCGCATAACCGCCAAATTCTTGGCCCAGCGTCAGCGGCGTTGCATCTTGGGTATGGGTGCGCCCGATTTTGATGATGTCTTTGAATTCCTGCGCTTTATGCGCCAAGGCGTGATGCAGCTTTTCCAGGCCTGGCAGCAGAACATCGCGCGCCATCATGCCAATAGCTACATGCATCGCCGTGGGGAAAGTGTCGTTGGATGATTGCCCCATGTTCACATGATCGTTCGGGTGGACAGGTTTCTTGCTGCCCATCACCCCGCCCAGAACTTCGATCGCGCGGTTGGAAATCACCTCGTTCGCGTTCATGTTGGTCTGCGTGCCCGACCCTGTTTGCCACACCACCAGCGGAAAGTTATCGTCAAACTTGCCGTCGATCACCTCTTGCGCGGCGGCGGCAATCGCATGGCCAAGTTCGGGCGAAATATCACCCTGATCAATATTGACCAGCGCGCAGGCCTTTTTGATGACCCCCAAAGCGCGAATGATCGCGACGGGCTGGCGTTCCCACCCGATGGGAAAGTTGATGATGCTGCGCTGCGTTTGCGCGCCCCAGTATTTATCGGCAGGAACGTCCAGCGGGCCAAAGCTGTCCGTCTCAACGCGGGTATCGGTCATATGCAAGCCTCCTGTTACTGGGGCCTGCCATAGCCCAAGGGCGCGGAAAACTCAACGGTATACATCGGCATACCAACGCAAAACTGTGTTAAATTTCGCTGGCACGTTTCAAGATATAAACCCGCGCGGGCGGCACGTTTAACCAAACTTTGCTGCCTTCAATGGCAACTAGCCCTAGCTTTTGCAGAATATGCGGCGCGATGGGCGGCTTTGAGCCGTAGGTAAACTGCCGCATCTCGCCGCCTTTGCGCAGCACGGCAAAGGCGGCGGACAAAATCGCCTCGACCACAGGATCGGGCATCGACAGCAGCGGCAGGCCAGAGATAACCGCCCCCACACTGCCCGCAGGGGCAAAACTTGCCGCCTCTTGCGCGCCTGCGCGGTGCACCGTTACGCCCGCAAATTCGGCCGTCAAATGGCGGGCGAAATCGGCGCTCATCTCGATCAGGGTCAAGTCCTTCGGGGCCACGCCAGCGGCCAAAATACCCCGCGTCAACTGCCCCGTGCCTGGCCCAAATTCAACCACTGGCCCCGTTTGGGGGCCAAGCCCCGCAGCCATAGCCCGCGCCAAAAACCGCGACGAGGGCGATACCGCCGCCACCTGAAACGGCGTTGCAAAAAACTCGCGCGCGAACAGGATGAAATCTTGGGCCATGGTCAATCCTTCAAATTTTACAGGTCGTTTTCCCAAGATCAGCGATCAATGTTTCAACCGCATGACTTATTTGCGAAACTTATCTAAACGCACAATCTGCGCCTCGCCTTTTGGCGGGGGCGGAGGCGGATCGTCATCGGGGGCATCGTCTTCGTCGTCATCATCGCTGGGATGGGTCTCGAACCGCAGGCCAAATTCAACCGATGGGTCAACAAAGGTGCGCACGGCATCAAACGGCACGGCAATGTTTTCGGGGTTATTGCCAAAATTCAGCGTCACCGAAAACCCGTCATCCGTCACGGTCAGGTCTTCGAACCAGTGTTGCAGCACCAGCGTCATCTCGTCAGGATATCGGTCATGCAGCCATTTGGCCATTTTTACATCCGATACACCCGTATCAAAGGTGATGAAAAAATGATGGTCCCCAGGCAGGCCGCCTTTGGCCACATCGGACAAAACGGTTTGGATCAGCCCCCGCATGGCGCGGTGCATCAAGTTGCCGTAATCAATCGTTTTTGCCATGCTGCCCCCCCAAACTGTTAATACACCTTAAGCGAATTGCGGCGGTTGAAAAGAGGGTGCGGCCTAGAAAGCAAGGCTTATCGCCGAAACTGCCCCACAAATCAGCAAAACCCAAGGGAGTGCCCAGTGCAGGCGCAGCAAAAGCACCCCCGCCAGCAGGGCAAGGGCAAAAGGCAAAAGGCGCAGCGTGGCAAAATCGGGCAGCAGCGGCTGCAACGGGCCCATTTGGGCGGTGATCGTTGCGCCAAACAGCACATGCAGCCCAAACCACAAGGAAAGATGGGCAATCACCCCCACCACCGCCGCCATAATGCCCGCCAGCGCCGCCGACAGGCGGGGTGCGTTTTGCAAATGGGCAATCCACGGCGCGCCTGCAAAAATCCATAAAAAACAAGGCGCAAAGGTCATCCATAGGGTGATGATGGCCGCAGCCACCCCCGGCCCCATGCCCCCCTGCTGATAGGCCGCCACATAGGCCACAAATTCCGTCACCAAAATCAGCGGGCCAGGTGTGGTTTCGGCCAAGGCCAGCGCATCCAGCATTTGCGGTGCGGTCAGCCAACCGCGCGTGACCACCACTTCGGATGCCATCCACGACAGCACCGCATAGGCCCCGCCAAAGGTCAGCATCGCCAGTTTGGAAAAGAACAGCGCGATATCGGCCAGAATTTGCGGCGCAAAGGCCACAACCCCTGCCAGTGGGATCAGCCAAACCGCGCCCCAAATCAGCGCCGCGATCACGCTTTGCCGAATGGGCAGGGCCGCCGCAATTTCAGGGGCGGGCGGCGCGGGCTGGCGCAAAAATGCCAGCCCCAGCAGCGCGGCAGCAATAATCACCACGGGAAAGGGCAGCGCGAAGAAATACAGCGCGCCAAAGGCCGCTATGGCAATACCCCAATGCGCCCGCCCCTTCAGCGCGCGTTTGGACAGACGCAAGAGCGCCTCGATCACCACGGCCAGCACGGCGGCCTGCACGCCCACAAACAGCGCGGCGACCAGCGGCAAGGTGCCAAAAGACGCGTAAACCATCGCCAGCGCCAGCACCAAGGCCGCCCCCGGCAACACAAACAGGGCGCCCGAAATCAGCCCGCCAATCACCCCCGCTTTTCGCCAGCCAATCCATGTGGCCAGCTGCATCGCCTCTGGCCCCGGCAGCAGCATACAAAAGGACAGCGCCGAAAGGTATTCCTGTTCGGACACCCATTTTCTGTCTTCCACCACCTCGCGGTGCATCAGCGCAATCTGCGCCGCTGGCCCGCCAAAAGACAGCACGCCTATGCGGGCAAAGGTGCGGGTTAGGTCTCGCAAATCGCTCATAATGCCTCCAGAACAGATTTTGCCGCGCGCATCGCGGGGGCCTCGCCGCCGCGCCCAAGGCGCTGCATGGTTATGTCCATCGCAGCATTCTGCGCCGCAGGATTATCCAGCAGGGCCAGCAGCGCGGGGGCAATTTTGTCAGACGTGCAGTTGTTGCCAATAAATTCGGGCACACTGCGGGTTTGCGATACCAAATTCACCAGCGTGACCGTATCGACCAGCGCCGCGCGCGCCATCAGCCACAGTGTCAGGCGGTTCATGTCATAGGCAATCACCATCGGGCAGCTATTCGCCGCCAGTTCCAGCGATACTGTGCCAGATGCGGCCAGCGCCACATCCGCCACCGCAAAGGCACCCCGCTTTTCGGCTGCATCCGTGATGATCTGCGGGGCAATTGGCCAATCGGCGGTAAGTTCCGCCACCAAATCCGCCACGCCGCGCACCGTAGGCAGCGCCACACGGGCATTGGGATGGGCGGCCTTGATGCGCGCCAAAACCGCACCGAAAATCGGCGCAAGGCGCGTCACCTCGCCCCTGCGCGATCCGGGCAGGCACAGGATCAACGGGCCATCGCCCTTGAACAAAGCCGCCTCAGCAGGGCTTGCCAGCGCCTCGGATACCACAGGGTGCCCTACAAAATCGCATGTCATTCCCGCGCCTCGCATCAAGGGCGGCTCGAATGGCAGCAACGCCAGCACATGATCAATCACCCGCGCCATTTTCACCGCCCGCTTTGGCCGCCACGCCCAAACGGATGGCGCAACATAGTGAATGGTGCGCAGGTCGGGCGTGACCGCTTTCACCTGCCCCGCCACGCGCAGGCAAAAATCGGGGCTATCAATGGTGATCAGCGCATCAGGCGCAAGTGCCAGCACCGCAGCCGCCGTCTGCGCTATACGGCGCTTTAACGCGCGGTATTTGGGCAAAACCTCAACAATGCCCATCACCGAAAGTTCCTCCATCGGGAATAGGCTGACCAGCCCCGCCGCCTGCATCAGCGGCCCGCCCACGCCTGCAAATTGCACATCTTTGTGAAGGTTTTGCAAAGCGCCCATCAAGGCAGCCCCCAAACGATCGCCCGAAGGCTCGCCAGCCACAATGAAAAACCTTAGCGCGCCCATAGGGTTAGGCCTGCGGCAGTGGCAGCGGCTTGCATGATTGGCAGATCAAGGCAAATCACATCGCCCGCGCGCCAGACAAGCGCGCCAAGGCCAGCACGGGCAGCATTGGCCACAGTTGCGGGGCCCAGCGTGGGCAGATCAA
>CAXNEP010000152.1:0-6102 GCA_964200865.1 Cypionkella sp.
GGCGTTGGCGGTGGGCTTGCGGTAGTAGAACCCGATCAGAAGGTAGGAGGCAACGCCCACGCCTTCCCAGCCAAAGAACATCTGCACAAGGTTGTCCGCAGTCACCAGCGACAGCATGGCAAAGGTGAAGAACGACAGATAGGCAAAGAAACGCGCCCGGTAAGGCTCATCATGACCCCAGTTGTCGTCATGGGCCATATAGCCGAACGAATAGAGGTGCACGAGCGCTGAGACGGAGATGACGACGACCAGCATGATCGCGGTCAGACGGTCAACACGGATGCCCCATTCGGTGGACAAGGCCTCGCCATGCTCAAAGCGCAAGACGGTGATGTGCTGGGTTTCGCCGTCAAAGGTCAGGAAAATGACCCAAGACAGGATCGCCGCCAGAAACACCAAAGCGGTGGTCAAGATCTGCGCCGGACGCTCGCCAATGAGACGCCAGCCAAAGCCGCACAGAATGGCCCCGATCAGAGGAGCAAAGAGAATGATCTGAGCCATTGCGTCAGCCTTTCATCACGTTGACGTCTTCGACGTCGATGGTGCCGCGGTTGCGGAAGAACACCACAAGGATCGCAAGGCCAATGGCGGCCTCGGCGGCGGCGACGGTCAGGATGAACAGGGTGAACACCTGCCCGACCAGATCACCCAAGTAAGATGAGAAGGCGACGAAGTTGATGTTCACCGCCAGAAGCATCAATTCGATCGACATGAGGATGACGATGACATTCTTCCGGTTCAGGAAGATGCCAAAGATGCCAATGACGAACAACGCCGCCGCGACAATCAGGTAATGCTCTAGTCCTACCATCGTTCAGTCCCTCTTGGCCTGTGGCCTTTTTTCATTGTGGTGCGTGCAAACACGCACCCTACGGAGCGGTTACAACCCCTGCCCCGATTTCACGTCTTTCACTTCCATCGCCTTGGCAGGGTCGCGCCACATTTGGTGCAGCACGTTTTGCCGTTTCACATCGCGGCGGTGGCGCAGGGTTAGCACGATGGCCCCAATCATGGCCACCAGCAGCACCAGACCCGACAGTTGGAACAGCAGCAGATATTGGTCATACATCAGCAGCCCTAGCGCGCGGGTGTTTTCCACCTGCGCCATATCGGGGGTGACAGCGGCGCGCGCAGCCTCGGCCCCGACGCTGGTTTCCCACGCGCCCACAGACAGCACCAATTGCATGATAATCACCACGCCAATCAACAGGCCAAGGGGCGCGTATTGCGACATCTCGCCCTTCAGTTCGGCAAAATCGATGTCCAGCATCATCACCACGAACAAGAACAAAACCGCCACCGCGCCCACGTAAACGATGATCAGCAGCATGGCGACAAATTCTGCCCCCAGCAGCACAAACAGGCCCGATGCCGACAGGAACGCCAAAATCAGCCACAGCACCGAATGCACGGGGTTGCGCGCCAGTGTCACCATAAGACCCGCCAGAATGGTGATGCTGGCAAAGGCGTAAAAGGCGGTATCGGCCACGGTCATGCTTTGGACTCCTCGGTTTCGGTGAACACGCCTTGCGCGATTTCCAGCGCCTTTTGCATGGCGGGCAGCGCGCCAAAGGCGGCACATTGCAAGATCACTTCGGTGATTTCGCGTTTCGTGGCCCCTGCGGCCAGCGCCTGGGCGATGGTGGGGCGCAAAAGCGCCTCGCCCGACGATCCTTGCACCACAAGACCCGTCAGAACCACCAAGGTGCGGGTTTTGGCGCTGAGCCCGTCTGGGTTATGGGTTTTGCCAAACCATGCCTCTGCCACGTCTTTTGGCAAAGTCGGGAAAAGCTTGGCATAGGCCGCCATATCCAGCCCAGCAGGATTGATGCCAGCGGCCATTTTCTGGCCCTGCTCCATCATCTGCGCAAAAAACTGGGTGAACGGGTCTGACATGATTTACCGATAAGGCGCGTCGAGTTCTAGGTTGCGGGCAATTTCCGCCTCCCACCGCGCGCCGTTCGACAGAAGTTTCGCCTTGTCATAGAACAGCTCTTCGCGGGTCTCAGTCGCAAATTCGAAATTCGGGCCTTCGACGATGGCATCCACAGGGCAGGCCTCTTGGCAGAACCCGCAGTAGATGCATTTGGTCATGTCAATGTCATAGCGGGTGGTGCGGCGGCTACCATCATCGCGCGGCTCTGCATCGATGGTGATGGCTTGGGCGGGGCAGACCGCCTCGCACAGTTTGCAGGCAATGCAGCGCTCCTCGCCGTTCGGATAACGGCGCAGGGCGTGTTCACCGCGAAAACGGGGCGACAGCGGGCCCTTTTCGTGCGGGTAGTTCAGCGTGGCCTTGGGGGCGACAAAGTATTTCAGCCCAAGGCCGAAACCTTTGATAAAATCCCACAAAAGAAAGTATTTCGTGGCGCGTGCCCAGTCAATTTTCGTATCGGCGGTGTGCGTCATGTTAGGCCCCGATCTTTTGTTCAAGATGTTCAACGCGCTTGTCGATCTGCCCGATCACAGAGGCCAGCCCAAACATCATGGTCTGCTGGCCCAAAAGGTCAGAATGTAGGGTGTCAAAACTGTCTTTGGTTTGCGATTTAAAGCTTGCCAAATCGCCGCGCAGTTCGCCCAGTTCCTCGCCGATCAGGCGCAGCTGTTCCAAAACCAAGTTGTCAACTGAAGAAGCCATCATCACCCCCCAATCGCCCAGCGGGCCCAAAAGCCGCCCGCCACTTCGAATTTCGCCAAGAAGGCCACGATCACAACCCAGCCCAAGGACATCGGCAGGAATATCTTCCAGCCAATGCGCATCAATTGGTCATAGCGGTAGCGCGGTGTAATCGCCTTGACCATGGCAAAGACAAAGAACAGCGCCGCCATTTTGGCAATCATCCAGTGCGTGCCATCTGGCAGCCCTTCGATGGGGGACAGCCAGCCGCCAAAGAACAAAACCGCCATCAGCGCGCACATCAGCACGACGGCCATCAACTCGCCAATCATAAACAGCAAAAACGGGGTGGATGAATATTCCACCTGATAGCCTGCGACCAGTTCAGACTCCGCCTCGGGCAGATCAAAAGGCGGGCGGTTGGTTTCGGCCAGCGCCGAGATGAGGAACAAGAAAAACATCGGGAAATGCGGCAGGATATACCAAGACAACAGCCCTGCCCCATCTTGCGCGCGCACGATTTCGGAAAAGTTCATCGACCCTGTCGAGATGATGATGCCGATGATAATCAGGCCCAGCGACACCTCGTAGGAAATCATCTGCGCGGCGCTGCGCAGCGAGCCTAGGAATGGGTATTTCGAGTTTGACGCCCACCCGCCCATGATGATGCCGTACACTTCCAGTGAGGAGACGGCGAAGACAAACAGAATGGCGACGTTCATATCTGAAATCACCCAGCCTTCGTTCCATGGGATCACAACCCATGCAATCACAGGCAGGATGAACGCCAGCAGCGGGGCAAGAAAATACACCGTGCGATCCGCCCCTGCGGGCACGACAATTTCCTTGACGATGTATTTCAGAAAATCGGCAAAAGATTGCAACAGGCCGAACGGCCCCACCACGTTTGGCCCGCGCCGCATTTGCACGGCGGCCCAGATTTTACGGTCGGCATACATGAGGAACGCCAGCGCGATCAGCAGGCAGACAATGACCAAAAGACATTGCCCCGCCACAAGCAGCGCGATGCCAAGGTTGGTGCTAAGAAACTGATCCATCTTGTCCCTGCCTTTGTCTTATACCGTAGGTATGCCGCGCGCGCCGCAACCCTGCACCGCCACTTCGGCGTCCAAAGTTTTGCGACCCTCGGGCAGCGCCGCCGAGATGGTGTAAACCGCATCCCCGCGCCAAATACCACCCTGAAAATCAATGTTCGTGCGCACTTGGCGCGCAAATCCTGCCCCGCGGATCAGCGCATATTGCGCCGCCGCGCAGGCCGCATAATCGGCCACATCACCCGCGCCATTGCCGCCGCGCATGGCCACAGTGAACTGCACCAAATCACCATCCAGAAGGGCGGTTTGAATGCCCAGATATTCGGGCGCAGCGGCAGTGGTTGCCACGGGCGCAGGCGTGCAGGCGGCAAGCATCACTGCCGCCCCTGCCACCGCCAAAATCTGCGCCCGCTTGACCATCATTCCGCCGCCAGTTTTCCGCCTGCGCGCGCCGCTTCCATCGCGGCCAATTCGCCCATCACAACGCTCGCCCGTGTGATGGGGTTGGTTTGATAGAATTCGGTGAAGGCGTTTTTAAACGTGGCCTTGCCCATTTTCTTTACCGCCAGCGCCTTGCCCGTGTTCTCGGCCACCTCGTCAATGGCCCCCAAATGCGGGTGCGCAGCGATGATCGCGCTGCGCAGGCCAGCCAAGCTGTCCCAAGGCAGTTTTGCGCCCAGTTCTGCCGACAAGGCGCGCAGAACGGCCCAGTTTTCCTTGGCCTCGCCCGGCGCAAAGCCTGCGCGAAGGGCCAATTGTGGGCGGCCTTCTAGGTTGACGAAAACAGCGTTTTCTTCCGTATAGGCGGCCGATGGCAGGATAATATCGGCGCGCGATGCGCCCCGATCACCATGGCTGCCTTGGTAAATCACAAACGGGCCTGCCTTAATCTCGACCTCATCCGCGCCGAGATTAAAGATCACTTCGGCCCCTTCGATATCGGCCAAACCGTTTGGCGAAACAGCGCCCACATCCATCGCGCCCACACGGCCCGCTGCGGTGTGCAGGATCATCAATTTCGCGCCAGACAATTCGCACAGCTTTTGCGCATGGGCCAAAACAGCCTCGCCGTCCGCCTCGTTAATTGCGCCCATGCCAAGGATGACCAGCGAGGTTTTGCCCTGCACAGCGCTAAAGTCCTGCGCAAGCAAGCCTTCCAGCGCGGCGCGGTCGGTGCCGATATGGCCTGCATCATAAGTCAAATCAGCCGCTTGGCCCACAAGCCCAACCGACGCCCCGCGCAGCCACGCCTTGCGGATGCGCGCGTTCAAAACGGGGGATTCTAGCCGTGGGTTTGCGCCGATGATCAAAATCGCAACGGCGCTGTCGATATCTTCGATTTTCGCAGTGCCAACATAACCCGCGCGGTTGCCCGCAGGCAGGCGCGCGCCATCTGTGCGGCATTCCACCGTGCCGCCCAGCCCTTCGATCAAGGTCTTCAGGCTGAAGGCGCTTTCGACATTTGCCAAATCGCCCACAAGGCCAGCCACTTTTTTGCCCTTCATCGCGGCAGCGGCTGCCACCAGCGCCTCGCCCCACGTGGCTTTGCGCAGCTTGCCCTTTTCGCGAATATAGGGCGTGTCCAAACGCTGGCGGCGCAACCCGTCCCAGACAAAACGGGTTTTATCGGAAATCCATTCCTCATTCACGCCGTCATGGTTGCGCGGCAAAATCCGCATCACTTCGCGCCCCTTGGTATCGACACGAATGTTGCTGCCCAGTGCGTCCATCACATCGATGGTTTCGGTTTTTGACAGCTCCCACGGGCGGGCGGTAAAGGCATAGGGTTTGCTTGTCAGCGCGCCAACGGGGCACAGATCAATGATATTGCCCTGCAAATTGCTGTCCAAAGTCATGTTCAGATAGGATGTAATTTCGCTATCCTCGCCGCGCCCTGTTTGGCCCATTTGGGTGATGCCTGCCACTTCGGTGGTAAAGCGCACACAGCGGGTGCAGGAAATGCAGCGCGTCATTTTGGTTTCAACCAGCGGGCCCAGATCCAAATCATCGCTGGCGCGCTTTGGTTCGCGGTAGCGGGAAAAATCTACGCCAAAGGCCATCGCCTGATCTTGCAAATCACACTCGCCGCCTTGGTCGCAAATCGGGCAATCCAAGGGATGGTTGATCAGCAAAAACTCCATCACCCCTTCGCGCGCCTTTTTCACCATGGGCGAGTTGGTTTTCACCACAGGTGCCTCGCCATTGGGGCCAGGGCGCAGGTCTTTGACCTGCATCGCGCAAGACGCCGCAGGCTTGGGCGGGCCGCCCTGCACCTCGACCAGACACATGCGGCAGTTGCCCGCGATGGTCAGGCGTTCATGATAGCAAAAGCGCGGAATGGCCACGCCTGCCACTTCGGCGGCTTGGATGATGGTCATCGCGCCATCTACTTCCACTTCGATGCCATCAATGCTGATTTTCTTGAGGTTG
>CAXNEP010000153.1:0-6068 GCA_964200865.1 Cypionkella sp.
TGAAACCCGTTGGTGCCATTTAATGCCGATAGTTCTAAAGTGGCGTCAAATCCGCCCGCCGCGCCAAACACCACATATGTCGCGCCAGAGGCGCTGCCATTTGGATCAGCAAAAGCTGCCCCGATGATCAGGTCATCAAACCCGTCGCCATTGACATCCCCCGCCGAGGCGACAGAGCCAAATAGGTCATACGCTGCCGCGCCGTTAATCTGAAACCCGTGGGTGCCATCGAAAGCGGACAGCTCTAACGTGGCGTCAAATCCGCTGCCAGACCCAAACACCACATAGGACGCGCCTGAGTAGCCGCCATTCGGTTGCGCGGCTTTTGCGCCGATTATCAGGTCGTCCAAGCCATCGCCATTTACATCGCCCGCCGAGGCGACAGACAAAACAAATGTTTGGAGGTTAATCTGAAAACCGTAGCCACCATCTAGATTCGACACATCGAAGGATACGTCGAATGCGCGGTCAGAACCAAACACCACATAAGCCACGCGAGGACTGCCGTCATTCGGATCAGCCGAATCCGCACCAATGATCAGGTCATCAAACCCATCGCCATTGATATCCCCCGCCGAGGCGACAGATCCGCCAGATAAGTCACTGGCCGCCGCGCCGTTAATCTGAAACCCGTCTTGACCACTTAGCCATGATAGTTCAAAGACGCTTCCAAACGTGCTCATGCGGGCCCCCAGCAAATCGCCCGCGCAGATCGGACATATGTGCTAGGGTAGCTGTGGCAGTATAGTTTGTAATCCCATCTTACGCATAGGTTGGGCGGATATGCCCCTACAACATAAAGTCTGTAGCAGCCAGATTATACAGCCCCGTCAAACGTATCGCCATTTCGACGTCCGTGTCAGAATCGTTATCGATCCAGACCATTGTGTGATCGTTTGCTGTTCCTGGTTTGTCAAACTTCTGGTAACGCACTTCGCCCTTGGTCGTGCTGCCGAAGGCGTCAGTCCCTTTCCAGATGAATGCATCATTGGGACCGGAGGACGCAAAGGCGTCAATGCCGCTGAGGCTGATTTTATCCTGAGCAATGACGAAATCGGTGATCAGATCCGTCGTTGTGGCCGTAATTGCAGATTCCACGACAGTGTTGAAAATGAAGGTATCATTACCAGCAGCGCCAGTTAAAAGGTCTTTTCCCGTCCCGCCGTTCAATATGTCAGCCCCAGCGCCACCGTTTAAGGTGTTGGCGGCACTGTTGCCTGTTAGCGTGTTGTTCAACGCATTACCCGTGCCATTGATCGCCGAAGCTCCTGTCAAATTAAGGGTTTCAAGGTTGTCGCCCAAAGTATAGGTGGCCGAAGACTGAACCGCATCAGTGCCGCTGCCAATCCCACTGGCTTCGGTAATCGTGTCTCCGCCATCCGTCACATAGATATCGTCGCCCGCCCCACCGACGAGAATATCAGTTCCTGCCCCGCCGTTTAACGTATTCGCAGCACTGTTGCCCGTTAGGGTATTGTTCAGCGTATTGCCCGTGCCATTGATCGCCGAAGACCCTGTCAGCGTCAGGTTTTCAAGGTTGTCGCCCAATGTATAGGCGCCCGAAGACTGCACCGTATCAGTGCCGCTGCCAGACCCGCTGGCTTCGGTAATCGTGTCGCTGCTGTCCATGACATAGATGTCGTTGCCCGCCCCACCAATAAGCGTGTCATTCCCCGCCCCGCCAATTAGGCTGTCGTTGCCAGCTAAGCCGCTGAGCGTATTGGCAGAACTGTTGCCCGTCATGACGTTATTCAGCGCGTTGCCAGTGCCGTTTGGCGCGCGTCCAGTTAAGGTTAGGTTTTCAAGGTTCGATCCCAAGGTTGTTGTGACAGATGACAGAACCAGATCGGTTCCTTCATCCGCATTCTCGGTGATCGTGTCGCCCATTCCCGTGACGTAGGTATCATTCCCAGCCCCGCCAGACATCGCGTCATTTCCGAGGCCGCCATCAAGGCGGTCATTGCCCGCACCGCCGATAAGTGTATCGCGTCCAGCCGCGCCAACGAGAGAGTCGTTATCAGCGCCGCCATCTAGGCTGTCATTGCCCTCGCCGCCGTCGACGCTGTCATTGCCCGCACCGCCCTCTAGACTGTCATTGCCATCGCCGCCGTCGACGCTGTCATTGCCCGCCCCGCCGAAAAGCTGATCGTTTCCAGCCAGCCCAAATATGGTGTCATGCCCAGCCACCCCACTTACGTTGTCTGCGCCAGCAGTGCATATCAATTCATCATCGCCCGTCGTTGGTGTGGCCTTACCAAAGATGATATAAGACGCGCCAGACCTGCTGCCATTCGGATCGGCCCCATATGCCCCCACAATCAGGTCATCGTATCCATCGCCATTGACATCGCCCGCTGCGGCGACAGAAATACCAGAGCCGTCATACGCTGCCGCGCCATTAATCTGAAACCCGTTGGTACCATCTAAGCTGGATAGGTCTAGCGTGGCGTCGAATGCGCTGCCAGAACCAAACACAACATATGCCGCGCCTGAGTCGCTGCCATTCGGATCGGCCCACCTTGCTCCGATGATCAGATCATCAAATCCATCGCCGTTGACATCGCCAGCCGAGGCAACGGAGACGCCAGAAAGGTCAAACGCTGCCTCGCCATTAATCTGAAACCCGTTGGTGCCGTTCAGTGTGGATAAGTTCAATTCCGCCGCAAATGCGTTGCCATAGCCAAACACCACATAGGACGCACCAGACATGCTGCCATTCTGATCAGCTACGTTTCTTCATAGTCTGTCTCCTCATTCTTGGAGACCAACAAGGCTCAGATCGTAGCTTCCGTCACTGTCCGATTTTGGGGGGGTAGCTCATCGCAATGTACATTCGGCTTTACGAAAACTGCCTAGTATATTCACCAACACTACAAGCGCTGCGCTGTAGAACTCGTTATCTGCGAGGCAAAAAGTGAAAGTCGAACATTGGGCGCCGTTCCCAGAAGTGATGAAATCAATTAAATCCATTTACACTTGTAATCTTGAGCAAGGGCAAAGCTGTGAAGCTTGTATGGCCGCCGCTGCATCTGCCTTCGCAATGAACCGAGATTTGCTGACCCAACCAAGTATCGCCTTTGCCTTTGTTGAATACTTTTCTGGTTTCAGAAGGGCTACAGCTGTTGATCGATTGTTCAATGTACGTGAGCGATCTAATGTCCGAATTTTCGCGTCATTTACTTAAGAGCGAAATTTATGAAACATCTGATCAACTGCTTCGCATGCGCATGCAGTGATATTTGAGGCAAGTTTGGAACACTTAGCGGAACATTTGCAGCGTCTTTTGAATTTTGTCCTAAGCTCTAGAGGCGATGATTTTACTCGGACTGAGCAACTTGACTACGAAACCGCAAACCTGCTTAGAAAAGTAAGACTACTTCATCCCATCTTTGTTTTAAATCAGCCAAGAGTTGGTCAAGCAAGAACGAATTGCGAAACCTGAAAGCTAAGTCGTCGCAGGCAAAAAGGTATAATCTGCAAGGCGTTCTTTTGGAACAAACAGAAAGTTATTGTGATATGGCTTCACGCTTCGCTGCGAGGTTGGGTCGATGTCCGCTGGATTTTGATGTACCTTCCAGTCAAACTGCGTAATAGATTTCCATGTGTTGTCTTGTAACCAAAACCCGACCATCCCAATTTGCCCAAACCATTCCACCAACGCGCTGACTGCGTTTGCCTTATGGCGTTCTTCTGCCTCAATCAGCAAAAGGGGACGGTCGCGTTTGATGGTTGCAAGAGCGCCCTCTAACACTTCCATCTCGTGGCCTTCGACATCAATTTTAATGAATCCAATCGGCGGCATCGAAAGCGAATCCAGCGGGTTCAGCGCAACCTCAAACTCGCGTCCTGCGCCTGAAGCATCGTCGCGCAGCGTTGCCAAGCCTGTCATATCCGCGCCCGTCTGCACATCGGACGGAATGAACAGCCGCGCCGTGCCCGTTGTGTTGGACAGCGCCACGCTGCTTGCAGTGATATTTCTGCCGCTGGCCTGAATATCGCTTTGAAAAATTGGGTTTGGTTCAAAGGCATAGCAATGTGCCGACAGCCGCGACAGCCACCACGCATAAACGCCATTGTTCGCACCAACATCAATGGTCGCACGGGTGCGGTCGACCAACTGCGCAAGCCAGCGCACTTCTGGCTCGCCCCGCGCAAAGTACCGCTTGGCCCGGAGCCTAAGCCGCAACTGATGCGGCAGTAACGACATGATCAAACGTTTCAACACGAAAGTTCTCCTGTTTTGGCACGCGATCTTTGCATTGCATTGTGTCCTTTTGCGTTCAGTCAAGAAGGTTCACTCAGTATGCACGCGCGCCCGCCAGATTTTGGCATAGAGAGTGATCTGGCACTGACTAAAGTGTATCAGTTACTACGATCGCCGCCGATAGGCGACCGCGACTTTGCATCGACTAGGGTTTCGCTGCTGTTTCATGCATATATTCATCCCATTGAAAATTGCGCATTTGATCGAGGCTCAGACCACAACCTATGCAGCATTCACTTATTGGGGTTTGCCGACGGTGGAATTGAGTTGTGCGCCGCCATCAAATGCACTGCGCGACAAACAAAATGAAAAGTGCCCTTCTGCATCAAGGGCGAGATACTCGAACCCCCACCCACGCGCGACACAAAATTCATTTACCGCTTGCACCACGCCGTACACAACGCCCCTACCGGCCGAAGCAGTGCAAAGGTCATGCCCTAGGATCTTTCCATCACTTTTAACAACGCGCTCGGCCAGTAAAAGCTCTTGGGCAGTTGTGGTATAGGTGTGGTCTGTGTCTATATAGACCCAATCAAAAGCGTCTTGACTAAAGTCTTTCAAGACTTCGGTTGAATACCCAGGTCGCAAAATAACCTGCCCAGACTCTAATTGCTTGTGGAAGCGATTTTTGACGATATCTTTACCGTCGCGGTAACGGTCACTGCTCCAGAGATCAATAAGAAACAGTGTTTTCGGATTGCACCGCTTTAAGATTTCAGCCGAAAAATCACCATCTGCAACGCCTATTTCGGCCACTGTCGCATTTTTAGGCATCAAATCTAGCATCGCAAACCGTGTTGCCAGCAAACGCCCGTTGATGGTGTGTTGACTGGTTAGTTCTACCCGTGGCATTGCAGATAACAGACGCTGCCGCCGTGCTACCAGCGGGGAATTGATCATTTGAAACAGTTTTCGCAAGATAGGCTTAATCATGGGGAAGACTTTCGTTTTGTACAAAGGCAAATGTCGCTGGGATGTGTAACAGGTTCGGCCAATACTGCTATTTGATTTATACTTTAGAGCGATCAAGAGCTACGCAAGAAATAATCACCTTTCAGTTTTTCGATCAACCTATTAATCCCCCTTACGCCGAATGATCTTGTGTTCTTGCATCAGGTGCAGCCATCATAAGGCGCAGTTTTGCACATGTGCTGGCAAGATCAAAGTGTTCAATCACCTGCGCGCGCGCTGCGGTTGCAATCTTTTCGCGCAATGCCCCATCGCGCGCAAGGCGTACTATGGCATCTGCCAAGGCGGCTGATTCATATTCTGGCACCAAAAGGCCGCAGTTTTGAACAACCAGTTCGGCAATGCCGCCATTTGGCGTGGCTATAACAGGCAGCCCTGCGCCCATGGCCTCCATTAGGAAAACAGGAATACCCTCTTTGTCGCCGTCACGTGCAGTGACGCTGGGCAGCACGGCCACATCATACACGCCAGCGCTTAGCCGTTGCATAAGCGAATCATGGCCCAAAACCCCGCCAAAGGTGATTAAATCGGCAATACCCAAATCTTTGGCAAGCTCGCGCAGAGCCACTTCAAGCGGCCCATCGCCAAATAGGTCAAGCGCCAAATCGATACCGCTTGCGCGTGCCCCTGCAATTGCCCGAAAAAGGGTTTCATGGCCCTTTTTTGCCACCATCCGCGCCGCAATAACACCGCGCATTTGCGTCAGCGCACCCGCCCGCAGATCAACCGCCGTTTTGGGGAAATTCACGCCCATTCGCACCAACTGCGGTGCCGTTTGACCTGCAGATTGCTGGGCTATAATCTCCTCGGCGCCAGACTGATCGATGGCGCGGAT
>CAXNEP010000154.1:0-6041 GCA_964200865.1 Cypionkella sp.
AAATCCATCCAAACGGCCAGCAAATTCGCCTTCGACCGTCACTTCGCCCTTATCGTTCACCTCGGCCACGAGGGTCTCCTTCTGTTTCAACCGCCGCATCAACATGCTGGTACGGCGGTCTACAAATCTTTGCGCGAGCGCTGCGTGCAGCGCATCCGATAGACGATCCTCTACAGCACGTGTAGCCTGCCGCCAATGGTCTTCGTTCTGCACCCACCCGTCTGCGGTGGCAACATATGTCCAAGTGCGGATATAGGCCAGTCGTTTTGACAGCGTGTCAATATCGCCCGTGCTTTTGTCGATGCGTTCCACCGCTTTTTCGATCCAATCATGCGGGATCCGCGTGCGCGCCAGCCCGCGCCCCGTGAGAAATCCGAAAATCATCGCCAAAAGGCTGGCGTGTTCGGTTTCCGACGCCCCGCGAAAATCGGGAATGCGGCAAACGTCCCACAGCAGCTTAATCCGCTGCGGGCTGTCGAGTTTTTCGGCGACTTCGGGCATTTGGGACAGGGTTTTCAGCGCCACAACATCATCTGCATCGCGCGCGCGCGTCAGCCAAGGGTCTGATGTGGGGGCTTCCAAACTGCGGATCAGCCTGTCCACGCTGCCAAATTCCAATGTAGGATTGCGCCAATACAGCTTGCGAATGGGGTCAAACCGGTGCGCCTCGATCGCCTCGATCACTTCGGGGGGAATCGGGCGCACCTCGCCCGTGGTGCCAAAGGTGCCGTTTTGCACATGCCGCCCCGCGCGGCCCGCAATTTGCGCCAATTCCTGCGGATACAGCGCGCGCATCCGCCGCCCGTCAAATTTGCCCGTGGCGGCAAAGGCGATGTGTTTGATGTCCAGATTAAGGCCCATGCCAATAGCATCGGTGGCGACCAGATAATCCACCTCGCCATTTTGATACAGCGCCACCTGCGCATTGCGTGTGCGCGGGGATAGCGCGCCCATCACCACCGCGCAGCCACCTTTGGTGCGGCGGATCACCTCGGCAATGGCGTAAACCGCATCCACCGAAAAACACACTATCGCAGTGCGTTCGGGCAGCCGAGAGAGGTTTTTCTGCCCCGTATAGGACAGCGCAGACATACGCTCGCGCCGCAAAAGCTCTACCCGCGGGATCAGGCCCAAAATCGCCCCGCGCATGGTGTCTGATCCCAAAAACAAGGTCTCATGCAGGCCCCTTGCCCGCAGCAATCGGTCGGTGAACACATGGCCGCGATCAGGGTCGGCGCACAGCTGAATTTCATCAACGCAGACAAAATCGGCCCCAATATCCAAGGGCATCGCTTCGGTCGTGGCAACCCAGTATTGCGCGCGGGGCGGGATGATCTTTTCCTCGCCCGTGATCAGCGCCACCACAGACGGGCCGCGCAGGGCGACGATCTTGTCATACACCTCGCGCGCCAGCAGCCGCAGCGGCAGGCCGATGACACCCGTGCGGTGGCCAAGCATCCGCTCAATCGCGTAATGGGTTTTGCCTGTGTTGGTCGGGCCCAGCATGGCCGTGACCCGCTGCGGCGGCGTGGTGGATTTCGCGCACATCTGGCAGCCTTTGCGGGGTTACAGGTCTTGGCCTTGGGCGTCGGCCTGAATGCGGGCGATAGCATCCGCAGCCCCGCTGGCAAAGGGGTTAATGTCCAGCGCGGCTTGGTACGCCTCGACCGCCTTATCAGGCGCGCCCAGTTCTTCAAATATAGTGCCAAGGCCAGACAGCGCCCCAAAATGACGCGGGTTTAGCGTAAGCGTGCGGGCAATATCCGAAACCGATGGGCCAAATTGCCCAAGCTGGTAATAGGCAGTTGCGCGCGCGTTCCAGCCTTCGGCAAAATCGGGGGCATGATCGACCAGCGCCGTTAGGTGCTGCACCGCAAGTGTGGCATCCCCCGCCGCCATGGCATCGCGCCCGCGTTGCAGCAGCAAATCCATCGCATCAGACCCCGACTTTGACCATTCAATCCAGATTTCGGCCTGAATTTCGTCCGCCTCGGCGGCTTGGGCCGATTTCAGACGATCAAACAGCGCGTCCAAATCAGCGGTTTGGGCAACAACAGGGCTTGCCGCGAAAAAAATCGCCACGAAGACCGTTTTGACACAATTGAGTAATGGAATACGCGCTTTCATGGTTGCAAGCGTAACGCAATGCGCGCAGATTTCAAGAAACTGGCGCGTGATTAGCCCAGAAAAGGAAAAAAGATGTCAGATGTGATAGAAAAAGCAGTGGCTGCCCTGTCGGCAAAGCTGGGGGATGGCTTTGACGGCATTGCAAAATTCGTGATCGAAGGCGAAGGCGCGATTATGCTGGATGCAAGCGGCGCGCGCGCGGGCGATGAAGAGGCGGATGTGACCCTCACCGCCGATGCAGATGTGTTCGCCGCCATTTTGTCGGGCGAGTTGGGGGCCACGGGTGCCTATATGTCGGGCAAACTGCGCATCGACGGATCGCTGCCAACCGCCATGCGTCTGGGATCGGCGCTGGCATGACAACTGCCCCCCTGTTTCACGATGTGGCGCACGGGCCCGAAGGCGGTTTTGCCGTTTGGGCAAAGGCCCCCGATGGGGTGCGCCTAAGGTTTGGAATTTGGCCCACCAAGGGTGCAAAGGGCACGGTCTTTCTGCTGCCAGGGCGCACGGAATATATCGAAAAATATGGCATGGCGGCTGGGTATTTGGCCAGCGCAGGCTATAGCGTGATGTCGATTGATTTTCGCGGACAGGGATTGTCTGACCGCGCGGTAGAAGACCGCATGACAGGCCATGTGACAGATTTCGCCGAATATCAGCGCGATATCGAGGCGATGCTAGACACCGCCCAGCGCCATGATTTGCCCCATCCCTTTTATATTTTATCCCATTCTATGGGCGGGTGCATTGCCCTGCGCACGCTTATGGGCAAACACCCTTTCAAGGCGGCGGCGTTTTCTGCGCCGATGTGGGGGCTTTCCATGTCAACCTGGATGCGGCCCGTGGCGGGGGTTGTTACCGCCGTGTCATCCCTTTTTGGGCTAAGCCATTTGTATGCACCCGGAACGGGGGCAACCACCTATGTGATTGATGCGCAATTCATGGGCAATGTGCTGACAACAGACCCCGATATGTGGCGCTATATGAAAGCGCAGGCTCAGGCGCACCCTGAACTGTGCCTTGGCGGGCCCAGCATGGCATGGGGCCGCGCTGCGATGATGGAGACGAACGCGCTGGCGATGATGCCCTCGCCCGCCGTGCCCACCTATACGGCGCTTGGTACGGCGGAAAAGGTGGTGGATCCCATGCCCATTCACGCCCGCATGGCACTATGGTCTGGATCAACGCTAGACCTGTTCACGGGGGCCGAGCATGAGATTATCATGGAAGGCCCTGCCGCGCGCCAGCGGTTTTTTGATGCGGTCGCCGTGCTATTTGCGGCCAATTCGTAAATCTTTGGGGCCTAAACCTTAATCTGCGCGAAACCATCGCGCAGGGCGCGGCTCCACCCTTCAGACATGGCGCGAAACGCCTCATCCCCCGCTTCGATCCGCCGCATACGGCTGATTTTCAGCGCGTCTTTTTCGATGATGCACAGATCAAGGGGCATCCCCACCGATAAGTTCGACCGCAGGGTCGAATCCATCGACAAAAGCACCGCCTTTTCCGCATCAGCAAGGGTCGTGGCGGGCTTGACCACGCGGTCAAGAATGGGCTTGCCGTATTTATGCTCGCCAATTTGCAAAAACGGGGTGTCTTCGGTGGCTTCGATAAAGTTGCCTTCGGGATAGACCAGAAACAGCCGCATCGGCCCGCCCTTACGCTGGGCCGCAACCAGCATCGTGGCACTTGCCCCCTGTTTCATGGTGGCCAGCTTTTCGTCAATTTCCAGCCGCACGGCGCATAGGGTGGCCCCGATGATGGAGGCAACCTTTAGCATCGTCGGCGCCTTCATAATCGAAGTGTCTTCGCTGGCATCAGGATCATCAATCGCTTCGCGCAGGCGCGCGATGGTGGTTTGCGTGACCGAAAGGCTGCCTGCGGTAACGATAACAATCACCCGCTCGCCCTCTTCCACAAAGGTGAACATTTTGCGGTAGGTGGCAATGTTATCAAGCCCCGCATTGGTACGGGTGTCCGACAGCATCAGCATGCCTTCGTTCAGCAAAAGTCCCACGCAATAGGTCAACCCGATTCCCCTGTTCTAGCAGTCAGGTGTTCAGGCTATTGTTCCTGCGCGGCAATCGCAACAGTGACGGATAAATTTTCCGCAGCAGCCCCCGTGCTGCCCACCGCGCGGGATATGCCGCGAATGGGGGCCGCATCTTGCGCATCAAGGCCCGATCCAAGGCGGATATAGCGCGCATCGGGGCAGCAGCGATTGGCGGGGTCAAAGCCAATCCAACCAAAGCCCTGCACATACAGCTCCGCCCACGCATGGGCGGCCTCATGCGCCGCGCCTTCGCTGCTGGCCTGCAAATAGCCCGAGACATAGCGCGCAGGCAGACCCGCCACCCGCGCCGCGGCAATCAGCACCTGCGCATGGTCTTGGCACACGCCCATGCCCAGCGCCAAGGCCTGCGCCGCCGTGGTTGCGCCATGGGTCGTGCCCGGGGCATAGGCGATTTTATCCGATACTGCCGCCGACAACACATGCGCGCCGCCCAGCAGATCGGCGGGGGTAAAGGCACTGGCCAAATCAGCGATGGCGGCATCGGGCATGGTCGCGGCGGTTTGCCGCAAATAAGCCAGTGGCGGCACCGTTTCGCGGTGGCCCTTCAGCACGCCCGCCAAATCGGTAGTCTCTACCTGCCCCTGCACATGCACCGCAATTTCGGTAACGGGGCCTGCCACCGTCCAGCTTTGCACAAAATCCCCTGCTCCATCGCGAAAACTGCCGCCCATAACGCCGCCTGTCACCGAAACCGCCCAACCGATCACGCGCTGCCCGTCAAAACGCGACGGGGACAAGCGATGGCTTTGCACAACCCCGCGCACGGGGCGGTCATAGGTGTAATGGGTCACATGATCGACACTTAGCAACATCACTGAATATCCCCAGACAAATAGCTTTCATGGATAACCCGCCCCAGTTCGGCGGTTTGCGTGATGTAGCGGGTTAAAAACTCGTGCAGACCTTCGTCAAAAATCTGGTCAGTGGTTTGGGTTTCAAGTTCCGCCAGCAGCGCGGCAAAGGCTGTGGTTGCCGCCGTCTCGTGCCCATACAATTTCGCCAGCCGCGCGGCGTGGTTGTTCATGCCCGCCACGCAGGTGATCAGGCTGCGCGGGCATTGCGGGTTCAATATCAGAAAATGCGCAATCTTGGCCGATGTGATGTCCCCGCCATAGGCCCAATGAAAGGCGCGGTTGGCCGACATGGCGCGCAGCAGCATCGACCATTGGTCATTGTCCAGCCCTGTGCCGATAAAATCCGCGCGCGGCAGCAAGACATAGTATTTCACATCCATCAATCGCGCCGTGCTATCGCCACGTTCCAGATAATAGCCGATGTTCAGAAAGTTATAGCCATCATTGCGCAGCAAGGTCGCATCAATCGCCCCGCGCAGCATGGCGGCCCCGCGCATGACCCAATCGGTTAGGTGCGACAGGTCTTGGCGGGCGCGGGTCGCCTCAATCTGACGCAATTCCTGAAAGGCGGTGTTCAGCGCATCCCACACTTGCGTGGTCAGCGCGGTGCGAATAATGCGCCCATTTTCCCGCGCATTGGTGAGGCAAGATGCCACCGAATTGGGATTATCGCGGTCAAAAAACAAATAGCTTTCAATATGGGCCTGATCGGGGGGGCCGTATTTTTCGGTATAGCCCGCAAGGTTGCCACTGGCGCGCAGCAGGCTGTCCCAATCGCTGCGAAACCCCTGCGCTGTTGGCAGCAGCGACATGCGCGCGCCCACTTCCAACAGGCGGGCGTTTGTCTCGGCCCGCTCCATATTGCGGGCAATCCAATATAGGTTATCGGCGGTTCTGCTCAGCATTTAATCCACCAAAACCCATGTATCCTTCACCCCGCCGCCTTGGGATGAATTGACCACCAGCGATCCTTCGCGCAGCGCAAC
>CAXNEP010000155.1:0-6026 GCA_964200865.1 Cypionkella sp.
GAACCACAGGCGAGCGCGGCTTGCGGATCAGCTGTTGAATAGTTGGCATTCAAGTTCCTCGTTTTGCCCATACAGGGCTGTCAATACTCGCACCCAAGTTGGGTGCTCCTCTTCTCGACGTCTTTCTGTGCGAATCACAAAAAGATAAAACCGCATTCGTCCCCTTGCAGGGCCGATACGGTGGAATTCCAGAGGATCGGGGCTAAAATCACCCGGATCGTGACCACATCAAGCATTTATTTCCCACTGCCACCCAATACAGGCTGGCTTGGATGACGCGGCTGATAGTGGGGATTGGGCCAGTTGTCAACACTTGGCCAAGGGGCAGGCTAGGCCCTTGGCGGGAAATTCTGCACCTGTGGCCAGTAGCGCGCGACCAGTGCCGCAACCAATGCGGTAAACAATGCCCCAAGCAAGGCATCGGATACAAAATGCCCCCCCGTTAGGATGCGGTGGACAAAGACATAGGTGAAAATCATACCCAGAATCGCGTAAAGACTGTACTGCCAGCGCAGGCTTAGGCGGTTTTGATGATGCTGAATCAAAACGATACAGGCCAGACAAAACATTGTTGTGCCCGACACCTCGCCAGATACAAAGCTGCAATCAAAATCGCACTGCCCGCTCAGCTGCCCAACGGGTGAATAAAACCGGTCACCGCCAAAGCTTAGAATGTCGCGCGGGCGTGCCCGCTGCGAAAAGCCTTTCAGCAGCACATTTACCAAAATGCCAGGACCCAGCAGAAAACCCCACAGAATCACATTCCATTCACGAATCGGCAACAGCCGCTGCGGCCATTGATAGTGATGCGCCAGTGAAAGGACGACCACCGACACAATCACCATCAGCAGTGATAGGTTCCAAAATGTCATGCGTAATCCGCTGATAAGCGGAGTGCTGCGCAGCACAAATTTGCCATCGACGAAATACAGCTTAGCCAGATCCAAATCTAGCTGGGGAAAGCGTGTAAAGATCACGATCATCAGCATAGATGCCGCAATCAAAACCGGAACAGTCAGGGAATGTGTCAGCCAGCGCATGTTATTCCAAATTGGGGGAGGCTTGCACCGCAGCGCCGCGCGCTGAATGCCATAGCGTATAAATCCCCGAAACCACAACCATGCCAGCGCCGATCAGCGCCGCCATATCGGGCAGGCTATCAAAGAACAGCCAGCCAAACAACAGGGCCCAGACCAGCGCCGTATACCTAAACGGCGCGATCACGGCGATATCGCCCACGCGCATCATGCTGACCACCGTGATATAGCCAACCACTAGGGCCGCCGTCGCCGCTGCAATTTGCAGCCCCGCCAAAAGCGTCACGGGCGCGCCACCTTGAAACAGCAGCCCCACAGCGCCCAAACCTGTCACCGCCAGCGCAGCCCAAATCGCCACAGTCGTTGCAGGCAAATCGCGCGCCACATGCCGCGTCGACAAATCACGCACCACAACGCAGGCAACCGAAACCAGCCCCAGCACCGACCAGCGGTCAAAACCCGCCATACCCGGCTTGATAATCAGCATCACGCCCGCAAAGCCAAATCCAATAGCCAGCCAAACGGCAAGGCCGATCCTTTCGCGGTACAGCAGAGCGGCTGCAAGCGTCACGGCCAGCGGCAAGGCCTGCATAATCGCCGACAAGGTTGCCAGCGGCATATGCACAAGCGCAGTTAGAAAGGTAACCGTGGCCAAAATCTCGGCCCCTGTGCGCAGGGGCAGCACCCGCAAATCTGGCCCCTTGGGCCACAAATGCAAATGCCCCTCGCGGTAAAAAGCAATGGCCAGCAGCGCCGCGCTGGCCCCCAACCCGCGCAGAAAAATCGCTTGGAACAGGGGCATTTCTTGGCTGACTGCTTTCATAAAGCTGTCATTGACCACAAAGGCCAGCATGGCGATGCACATCAATATAACACCGCGCATATTGTCAGGCATTGGGTAGATCCAAGGTTAAGCGGCATCAAACCTTTGCCGCGCCTCGGCTATAACCTCTTGTTTCTCGCTTGCCCATCCCGCCAGCTGATCTAAATGCTGCATCAAGCCGATGCCCAGATCAGTCAGGCTATATTCCACGCTGGGCGGCTTGGTTCCGTATACTTTGCGCGACGCCAAGCCATCGCGTTCCAATTCGCGCAGCGATTGCGTCAGCATACGCTTGGAAATATCGGGCACAGCGCGGGCCAGCGCGTTAAATCGCTGCGGGCGCGCTTTCAGTTCCAACAAAATCAAGATCGTCCATTTCGCCGCAATATGCGCCAAAACCATCCGCACGGGGCATTTGGACGGGTCAAACCCACCCTGTAGCGGGGCCTGCACCTTGTCTTCGGGAAAGTCGCGCATGGGTTACCTGTAGATTACCTTGTTATGAAATCATGCCTCCTTTTCAAGAAACTCGCAAGTTACTAAATGAGACCTGTCTTAATAATGAGACCTGAACAGGAGCCTCCCATGAAGAAACTTGCCCTTGCCACCCTGCCCTTGCTGCTTAGCGCGACCTTTGCCTTTGCCCAAACGCCGAAGGAAATCGTGTTGGAAGGGTTGAATGCCGTTTTCGTCGAACCAAACCCCGAACGCGTGAAGGAACTCTTCTCGCCCAACTATATCCAGCACAATCCAAATTTCCCCAATGGCCCCGAAACCGTGATCGGGTTTGCCACCAACCCACCGCCCGGATTTTCCTATGAAATCGGCAATGTCATCGCCGAGGGCAATTTGGTTGCCGTCCACTTCCGCGTGGTGGGCTTTGGGCCAAAGCCGATGATCGGCGTTGATATCCTGCGCGTTGAAGATGGCCTGATCGTCGAACACTGGGACGTGCTGCAAGAAGAAGTGACCGAAACAGTCAGCGGCAACCCCATGTTCACGCCTGCTATTCAATAAGGTTTGGCTATAAAAGTAAAAGGCCCCGTGGTTTCCCACGGGGCCTTTTGCATTGTGTCTGATCGCTTACGACTGTTCGCCGTCAAAAGCATCGGATGCCACTGGCGCGGCCAGTGCTGCTGCTGCTTCGGCATCAGAGCGGCGCGCGTCGATGACAATCGTATCGCGGTCGGTTGCGATTTTCTTGACGTTGCGCGTTGCCCCGCCTGTGCCCGCTGGGATCAGACGGCCCACGATGACGTTTTCCTTCAGGCCGACCAGCTTATCGCGTTTGCCCTGCACCGAAGCTTCGGTCAGCACACGGGTCGTTTCTTGGAACGACGCCGCCGAGATAAAGCTGCGCGTTTGCAAGCTGGCCTTGGTGATGCCCAGCAAGATCGGCTCGGCCACCGCAGGGCGCATACCATGGACATGGGCCTTGTGGTTGGCTTCGTCCAGCTCGTGCTTGTCGACGTTTTCGCCTTTTAGCAAAGTCGTCTCGCCGCTGTCCAAAATCTCGAACTTTTGCAGCATCTGGCGCACGATCACTTCGATATGCTTGTCGTTGATCTTCACGCCTTGCAAACGGTACACGTCCTGCACTTCGTCGATCATATAGTTGGCCAAAGCTTCCACGCCCAAGATGCGCAAGATGTCATGCGGCGCGGGGTTGCCGTCCATGATATAGTCGCCCTTTTGGACAAAATCGCCTTCCTGAACAGGAATGTGCTTGCCCTTCGGGATCATGTATTCAACCGCTTGCAGCGTTTCATCCACGGGTTCTACCGTGATGCGGCGCTTGTTCTTATAGTCTTTGCCAAAGCGCACGTAACCATCCATTTCGGCGATGATTGCGTGGTCTTTTGGACGGCGCGCTTCGAACAATTCGGCCACGCGGGGCAGACCCCCCGTGATGTCTTTGGTCTTGGCACCTTCGCGCGGAATACGGGCCACAACGTCGCCTGGGCGCAGATCTTGGCCTTCTTCCACCGACAGAATTGCATCCACCGACATAGGATAGGTGATCGGGTTGCCCGCATCATTGCGCACAGGCTCGCCCGTGGCTGGGTTCATCACAATGACTTCGGGCTTTAGATCGCCGCCCTTGGGGGCCGAACGCCAGTCAGACACGATTTTCTGTGTCATGCCTGTTGCCTCGTCGGTGTCCTCGCGCAGCGAGATACCCGCGATCATGTCCTTAAACTTGGCCACACCCGCCTTTTCGGCGATGATTGGCAAAGTATAGGGGTCCCATTCGAACAGCTTATCGCCGCGCTTGGCCTGCGCGCCATCCTTGACGTGCAGTTTCGCGCCATAGGTCAGCTTGTGCACCGCACGTTCTTGGCCCGCATCATCGATGATCGCCAGCGACATGTTGCGGCCAATCACAATCTGCTCGCCCGACGCATTTGACAGCGTGTTTTGGTTGCGCAACTCGATACGGCCTTCTTGGCTGGCCTCAAGGAAGGATTGCTGCCCGCCCTGCGCCACGCCGCCAATGTGGAAGGTGCGCATGGTCAGCTGCGTGCCAGGCTCGCCGATGGACTGCGCGGCGATGATGCCGACAGCCTCGCCGATGTTCACGAGCGTGCCACGTGCCAAATCACGGCCGTAGCACAGCGCGCAAACGCCCTCTTCCGCATCACAGGTCAGTGGGCTGCGGATACGCGCCGATGCCACGTTCGCCTGATGGATCAGGTCTGCGCGGCGCTCGTCAATCAGCTCGCCGCGGCCAACGATCACTTCGGTTGTGCCTGGAACGCAGATATCTTCCGCCGCAACACGGCCCAGAACACGTTCCGACAATGGCGCAGATTCCACGCCATCTTTCACGGCCACATCGGCAGTGATGCCACGTTCGGTGCCGCAATCATGCAAGCGAATGATGCAATCTTGCGCCACGTCCACCAAACGGCGGGTCAGGTAGCCCGAGTTCGCCGTCTTCAACGCGGTATCGGCAAGACCTTTCCGCGCGCCGTGGGTCGAGTTGAAGTATTCAAGAACGGTCAGACCTTCTTTGAAGTTCGAGATGATTGGCGTTTCGATAATCTCGCCCGAAGGCTTGGCCATCAACCCGCGCATCCCGCCCAGCTGCTTCATCTGGGTCACAGACCCGCGCGCGCCCGAGTGGGACATCATGTAAACCGAGTTTGGTTCCATTTCCGCGCCATTCGCGTCTTTCTTAACAGCCGAAATGGTCGACATCATGGCTTCGGTCACTTTGTCGTTGCACTTTGACCAGCTGTCGATGACCTTGTTATACTTTTCGCCCTGCGTAATCAGGCCGTCCATATACTGCTGTTCATAGGCTTTCACCTGATCGCGGGCTTCGTCCACGATGTCCCATTTGGTATCGGGGATCAGCATGTCATCTTTGCCAAAGGAAATGCCCGCGCGGAACGCCTCGCGGAAACCATAGGTCATGATCTGGTCACAGAAAATGACCGATTCCTTTTGGCCGCAATAGCGGTAGACGGTATCGATAACCGTTTGCACGTCTTTCTTGCGCAGCAGGCGGTTGACCAGATCGAACGGCGCTTTTGCATTTAGCGGCAACAGATTGCCCAAACGCAAACGGCCGGGTGTGGTTTCAAACCGCTTCCAGACGATATTGCCATGCTCGTCCACTTGGCGCAGACGGGCCTGAATTTTGGCGTGCAAATGCACCTCGCCTGCGGCAAGGGCGTGTTCCACCTCGTCAATATCGGCGAACTTCATGCCTTCGCCCGTCATGCCCTTACGCTCCATCGTGGCGTAATACAGACCCAACACCATATCCTGCGAAGGCACGATAATTGGCGCGCCGTTGGCTGGCGACAGCACGTTGTTGGTCGACATCATCAAAACGCGGGCCTCTAGCTGGGCTTCCAGCGACAGGGGCACGTGAACAGCCATTTGGTCGCCGTCAAAGTCGGCGTTAAAGGCCGAGCAGACCAGCGGGTGCAGCTGAATAGCCTTACCTTCAATCAGGATCGGTTCAAACGCCTGAATGCCCAAACGGTGCAGCGTTGGCGCGCGGTTCAGCAGCACGGGGTGTTCGCGGATAACCTCGTCCAAGATATCCCACACTTCGGGACGCTCTTTTTCCACCAGCTTTTTCGCCTGTTTAACGGTGCTGGACAGGCCTTTGGCCTCGAGCCGCGAATAGATGAACGGCTTGAACAGTTCCA